>NZ_JBNNVS010000004.1:0-238960 GCF_050280665.1 Pseudomonas sp. NPDC089547
CCGCGCAAGGCTCGATAGAGTCGGGGCCGCTTTGCGGCCCATCGCGACACACGGCCGCTCCTACAAGGGTACGCGATCCCCTGTAGGAGCGGCCTTGTGTCGCGATGGGGTGCGAAGCACCCCCAAGGGCCATATCAGTAGTGCAAAAAAATTGCAGTTCAGGCGCATTTTTTTGAATTAGCCCAATCCTGCCCCACCCGGCAGAATCCCCCCCACGAAACCCTGCGGTTTCCATCTCTCCACGGAAGGAGCCCCTTGTGGTATTGCACGCGCAATACAAGGCCCAGGCCACCTCGGCTGGGCTTTCTTTTTAACCAGAAAAACTACAGATCCCGATTACTTAAATGTCTGCCTCGCGTTCCGAAAGTCGTCTGCAGCGGCTGTTGCCGGCGCCCCTGAATATCCCCCCCAAAGAGTGGCTGCGTGCCGGTATCGGTGCGTTGCTCGGTCTTTTCCTTGCCGGTTGGCTGACCAGCCTGGCCTATGGCCCCGGCATCGCCCTGCATCTGCTGGGCCCGTTGGCCGCATCGGCCGTGCTGGTGTTCGCCGTGCATTCCGGCCCATTGGCCCAACCCTGGCCAGTGCTGGGCAGCTATGCCCTGGCCGGCGCGGTCGGCCTGGCCATGCGCGAAGGCTTTGGCCCCGAGCTGTGGGTGGCCGCCGCCGCCCTGGGCATCTCGCTACTGGTGATGTGCCTGCTGCGTTGCCTGCACCCGCCGGGCGGCGGGGTAGCGGTGAGTGCTGTGCTGGCCGACTCGGGGCTGACCGCGCTGGGCGATCACTTGTTGGAGCCGGTATTGCTCAATGCGTTGATCCTGGTGGCGGTGGCGGTTGTCTACAACCGCCTGACGGGGGTGCGTTACCCGAAAGGCGCGGCCCCGCGCAAAGACCTGCACCACACCCATGACCCGTTGCCCGGCGAGCGAGTGGGCATCCGCAGTGAAGACCTGGACCAGGCACTGGAAGAGCTGGGCGAGTTCGTCGACGTGACCCGTGACGAACTGGAACGCATCATCCTGGCCACCGAGCAGCATGCTTTGCAACGTAGCCTGGGCGGTATTACCGCAGCCTCGGTGATGTCCCGCGATGTGCAGTTTGCCACGCCCGATACCACGCTGGAGCAGGCCTGGAAAATGCTCGCCAGCCACCACCTGAAAACCCTGCCAGTGTTGCGACAGGGCAAGCTGGTGGGCATCGTCAGCCTCAGTGACCTGGTCGGCCCGGCCATGCAGCGTGGCCGGTTCAGCTGGCGCGGGCTGTTCGGCCGCAAGGCAGTGCGCATGGAGCAGGTAATGAGCCAGCGGGTAGTCAGTGTCAGTAGTCAGCACCCGCTGGAGCGCCTGCTGCCGTTGCTGTGCGAACAAGGCCTGCATTGCCTGCCGGTACTCGATGGCGACCAGCTGGTGGGGGTTATCACCCAGACTGACCTGATTGCCGGCCTCAAGCGTCAAATGCTCAACAGGGCCGACGCTTCAGATAAGCGGGTCCCAGCGTTGTGACCAGTCGCTGGCGCCGGCAGCCACCAGCCGGCGCAAGATAGCGAAGGCCTGTTGCAGGGCTTCGCTGTCGCGCTTGCGCGGGTACACCAGGTAAGTCGGGTAGGTAAACTCCGGCGCCTGCGGCACCCGTTCGAACAGGCCGCTGTCCAGATAGGCCTGTACCACCCGTGTGCGGAAGTAGCCACTGCCGCCCTGGTCGAGGATGAACTGCAACGCCAGCGGGCCCAGGTTGAAGCTGAGTGCCGCACGTGCGCAGTCGGGCAGGGCGGCATCGTGCTGGCGGCGGAAGGCCTCACCCCAGTCGATGTAGATGTATGGCTCTGGCTGGGAGACCCGGCGCACGCGGATCAGTTTTTCTTCCATCAACTGTTCCACCTGCAGCCCCGGGCCGTAGGTCGGCTGGTACACCAGCGCAGCGTCCAGCAAGCCCATATCCAGCTTGCGCAGCAGCGACTCGCCGTCGCTCACCTCGCTGCGGATGGCGTGGCTGGGCAGCTCACGGTGCAGGGCTGTGACCCAGTCGAGCAGCATCGGGTTGCCCAGGCTCACTTCACCCCCCACATGCAGCACTTGCTGGCAGCCCTCGGGTAGCGGCAGGTCGCGCCGCGCCGCTTCCCAGGTTTGCACCAGCTGGTTGGCATAACTGACGAATGCCTCGCCGTCGCTGGTCAGGCTGGCACCGTTGCGGCTGCGCACGAACAGCTGGCAGCCCAGTTGCTGCTCCAGGCGCTGTACCCGGGCGGTAATGGCTGTTTGTGACACGAACAGGCGTTCGGCAGCGGCGACCAGGCTGCCGCAACGCACGATTTCCAGAAAGGTTCGGGCCTGTTCGATATCCATGGGTTGCTCGGTGGCTGGAGGGGTGCCCTATTCTAGAGGCTTTGCACCGTTATGGGGCGCTTTTGCGTTGTCTGCAAATTTGCAGGTCGGTTGTGACTTTAGTCCCATGGCGACGCGGGTGTAGCGGTCCATACTCAGGTTTCGCCCTTCAATAACAACAAGTACCGGGTTCCCTTCGATATGAGCTACCAGCACAGCTACGCCCATTCCATTTCCGACCCTGCCGCTTTCTGGGCGGAACAGGCCGCGCACCTGGCCTGGCACCGCAAGCCTGCCCTCACCCTGCAAGACAACGCCGACGGTACCCACCGCTGGTTCGCCGATGGCCGCCTGAACAGCTGCTACCTGGCCCTCGATCACCAGATCGGGCAGGGCCGTGGGGAGCAGTTGGCGCTGATCTACGATTCGCCAGTCACCGGCGTGCAGCAGGCCTACACCTACAACCAGTTGCGCGACGAAGTGGCACGCCTGGCCGGCTTGCTGCGCCAGCTAGGGGTGAAAAAGGGCGATGGCGTGATCATCTACATGCCCATGGTGCCGCAAGCGGCCATGGCCATGCTGGCCTGCGCCCGGATTGGCGCGGTGCATTCGGTGGTGTTCGGCGGCTTTGCCGCCAACGAGCTGGCCCTGCGCATTGATGACGCCCGGCCCACGCTGCTGCTGACAGCATCCTGCGGGCTGGAATTCGACAAGGTAATTGCCTACAAGCCGCTGGTCGACCGCGCCCTACAGCTGGCCCGGCACCAGCCGCGCAATGTGCTGGTGCTGCAACGCCCACAGGTTAAGGCTGAACTGCAGCCAGGTCGCGACCTGGACTGGCAGGCGGCACTGGCCAGCGCCAAGCCGGTGGCCCCGGTCGAGCTTGATGCCGGCGACCCGCTTTACATCATGTACACCTCAGGTACTACCGGCAAACCCAAGGGCATCGTTCGGGAAAACGGCGGCAATGCCGTGGCGCTGTGCTATGCGATGCGCCATATCTACGGCATGCAGGCGGGCGATGTGTGGTGGGGCATTTCCGATGTGGGGTGGGTAGTTGGCCATTCGCTGATCGTTTATGGGCCGCTGATGAGCGGCTGCACCACGGTGTTCTACGAGGGCAAGCCGATCCGCACCCCGGACGCCTCGGCCTACTGGCGGGTGGTGGAGCAATACAAGGTCAACGCGTTGTTCTGTGCGCCCACCGCCATGCGTGCCATCCGCAAGGAAGACCCGGAGGGCGAGCTGATTCGCAAGCACGACCTCGGCTCGTTGCGTCAGCTGTTCCTGGCGGGAGAGAAGCTTGATTCGAGCACCCATGAGTGGCTGGAGCGGGTCAGTGGCAAGCCGGTACACGATCACTGGTGGCAGACCGAGACCGGCTGGCCGGTCACCGCGCCTTGTGTGGGGCTGGAAGGGAGTGCGGCGAAGCCGGGCTCCAGCAACCGTGCGGTACCGGGCTATCACGTGCGTGTGGTGGATGATGAGGGGCACTTGCTGGGCCACAATCAACAGGGCTCGATCGTGATTGCCTTGCCATTGCCGCCCGGGTGCAGCCAGACCTTGTGGGGCGACCACGAGCGTTACTTGCAGGCTTACCTGCGCACCTACCCCGGGTATTACCACACGGGCGACGGCGGCTTCCTGGATGATGAAGGTTTCGTCTACATCATGGGGCGCACGGATGATGTGATCAACGTGTCCGGGCACCGGCTGTCTACCGGTGAAATGGAGGACCTGGTGGCCTGCCACCCGGCAGTGGCCGAGTGTGCGGTGATTGGTGTGCATGATGAGATCAAGGGGCAGGTACCCTTGGCGCTTGTTGTGCTCAAGGACGGCGAGGGCATTGCCGAGGCGCAGCTGCTGGTGGACTTGGTGGGGAGCGTGCGCGAGGCGATTGGCCCGCTGGCCTGTTTCAACCGGGTTCGGCTGGTGAAGCGACTGCCCAAAACCCGCTCGGGGAAAATCTTGCGGGCGGTGTTGCGCAAGATTGCCGATGGGCAGGACTATGTGCCGCCTTCGACCTTGGATGACCCAGCGGTGTTGGGGGAGATCGAGGCAGTGCTGGCGGATTTGCCCCGGGCCGGGTGATGTATTGACTTTACTGGCCTCTTCGCGGGCATGCCCGCTCCCACAGGTACACCACAGGCCCTGAAACCTGCGCCGTACCTGTGGGAGCGGGCGAGCCCGCGAAGAGGCCGGTTCAGGCAGTGCAGTTCTATGAGGCTATCTGATGCAATTGCCCCAACCTGCTGCGGGTTCGCATCAGGTCGGCAAGTGGCCCGTCCAGGCTCTGTTCCAGCGGCCTCTTGCCGATCACCGTCACCTGCCGGTCCTGGTCATACAGCACATCCACCAGGTTGACGAAGCGTTGTTGTGCCGCCAGCGAACACTCCGCCAAGTCATCCAGCCCGTCGATAATCCATTCATCGTAGGCCTGGGCCAGCACCAGGTAGTCGATCACCGCCGTGGCCTTCTCGCACAAATCGTCAAAGCCAAGCACCACGCGCCGGCCATCGACGGCCAGTGCGCGCAGCGGGCGCTTGTTCACTTCCAGCATCAACGGCTGTTCGACAGGTACGTTCAGCGCCCGGCGCTGTTCGGCATTGCCCGGCCATACATAGTGGCCCTGGGTAAACCGCTGATGCTCGCGGTTGGCCGGCAGGCTGCGAAAATCCGTATCGCCGCCCACCTCCAGCACTTCCATCGAGCTGTTGATCAGCCGGATCACCGGCAGGAAGCGCTCGTGGTACAGCGGGTTGGGCAGCAACCCTTCGGGTGCATAGTTGGAGGTCACCAGCAGGAACACCCCGCGTGCGAACAGGGCGCTGAACAGGCGGGTGAGCAGCATGGCATCGCCAATGTCATGCACGTGGAATTCGTCGAAGCACAGCACCCGGCAATCGCCCACCAGCTCGTTGAGCGTCGCGCCTAGCGCATCGTCCAGCGCCCGGTGGCGGTGCATGCCTTGGTGCAGGCGGGCAAAAAAGTCATGAAAGTGCAGGCGTCGCTTGGCCTCGACCGGCACCGCCTGGAAAAAGCCGTCCAGCAGCCAGCTTTTTCCACGGCCCACCGAACCATACAGGTACAGGCTGCGCGGCTGCCCTTGTTCCAGCTGCGCCAGCTGGTCGGCCATGCAGTGGATCACCCGTCGCTGGCCGTCACTCAGCTGGTAGCCCCGGCTGTGGGCTTTGTCCTCGAACCAGTCGAGCAGTTCGCTCTGGCTGGCGGCAGCGCCGCGCAGGCGCTGGCCAAGCTGGCGCAGTGGGGCAGGGATCCAGGCAGACAAAAGCAAAGCTCCTTGGGGGATAGGCGGGGCAGCGTGCAGCTTGCCCGAGGGCGGCCATTTTGACTAATACAGAAAGTGACCGGCAATGATCGCTTCACGCGATAGGTCAGCCACCCGCGCGGGTGAAAATGACTAACTCGCTGTTTTATGGCAATTTTTTTTCATCAGGGGGTTCACAGATCGAAACTTTGTTGTTAAAGTGCCGCGCATTCCAAGACAACAACCCAGTTGTCACTCAGTTGGAATTGTCAGGGCAGCAAATGCTGCATCCGATACAGGGGCGTCGCCAAGCGGTAAGGCAGCAGGTTTTGATCCTGCCATGCGTTGGTTCGAATCCAGCCGCCCCTGCCATTTTTCAGGTTGCAACGTATTCAACCCAGTGCTTATAAGCGCTGGGTTTTGTCGTTTCCGTGGTTTTAGTTGCGCACGCAATTCTCTGTAGGAGCGGCCTTGTGTCGCGATGGGCTGCACAGCAGCCCCGGCAATCTGTGGTGTGTCTGCAATCCTGGGGCTGCTGTGCAGCCCATCGCGACACAAGGCCGCTCCTACACGGGATCGGGCCGTCCCGGGTTATGCGGAAATTCCCAGCATCTCATTCAGCACCCTCGCCAGCTCATCCGCCTGCACCGGCTTCTGGATCACCACGCTGCCCGGTAGTTCAAGCCCCTGCAAGTCCGCATAGCCCGTCAGGAATACCACTGGCAAGTGCGGGTAGCGTTCACGGGCTGCCAGCGCCAATTGCGCGCCATTGAACTCGGGCATGGCGAAGTCGGTGAGCAGCAGGTCGATCTGCTCGTCCAGCAAGGCCAGGCCCTGTTCGCCGCTGTGCGCCTGGCGCACCTGGTAGCCGTACTGGCGCAACACGTCACCCAGCATGTCGCGTACCAGGTGGTCATCATCCACCAGCAGCACGGTGCGGTTGTGGCCGCTGTCGCTGATAGCCTGGCTGCGCAACGGTGCCACCGGTTCGCTGACCGCCTGGTCCTTGACTGCCGGCAGGTACACCGCCACCTGCGTGCCCAGGCCTGGCGTGGTGTCGATACGCACTCCGCCGCCAGACTGCTTGGCGAAGCCGAACACCTGGGCCAGGCCCAGCCCCGAACCTTTGCCGATGTCCTTGGTGGTAAAGAACGGCTCGAACACCTTGGCCAGTACGTCTTCGCTCATGCCGCAGCCGGTATCGCAGATGCTCAGCATCACGTACTCGCCCGGGTCCGGGTCTTCCGGGCGTTGCGGGTGGGCGTTGATGCGGGTGTTGCGGGTGGTCAGGGTCAGCTGGCCACCTTCGGGCATGGCATCGCGGGCATTGATGGCCAGGTTGAGGATGATCATCTCGGTCTGGGTGGGGTCGGTCAGTGCCTGCCACAGGGCCTGGTCCAGGTCCAGGCGCACCGAGACGTTGCCACCCAGGGTGCGACGTAGCAGCTCTTCCAGGCCGGCCAAGGTCTGGTTGAGGTTGAGCGGCACCGGCTCCAGGCGCTGGCGGCGGGAGAACGCCAGCAGCTGCGAGGTAAGCTTGGCGCCGCGCTCGCCGGCTTCGCGAATGTGCGTGAGGCGCGTGCGGGCCTTGTCCAGGTCGGCCTTGGCCAGGTCGCGCTCCAGAAAGCTGGCGCCCGTGAGGATTACCGTGAGCAGGTTGTTGAAGTCGTGGGCCACGCCGGCCGTGAGCTGGCCGACTGCTTCCAGCCGTTGCATCTGTTGCAGTGCAGCCTCGATGCGTTCGCGCTCGTTGATCTGCTCGCGCAGGCGGGTGTTGGCTTCGGCCAGGCCCAGGGCGGATTCGCGCTCACTGGTAATGTCCCGTGCTACCACGTACAGCAGGGTGTCTTCCGGCACCACAATCCACGACAGCCAGCGCTGCTGGCCACCGGCATGCAGGATGCGCCCGACGAAGCGGGCACTGGTGCGGCCATGGGCGAGGGCGGCCAGTTCGGTGAGGAGCAGTTCCTGATCGGTCTCGGGCAGCAGGTGCAGCAGGGACGACTGGCTCAGGCGTTCGCGCGAAAAGCCCAGGCTGGCTTCCCAGGCGGGGTTGAGTGCGACCGGGGTCAGGTCCTTGTTCAGCACGGCCAGCAAGTCCTGCGACAGCTCCCAGGCGCGGTCGCGTTCGCGGGTGCGGCGCTCTACACGTTCACCGAGCATCTCGTTGAGCTGGCGCAGCGCCTGGGTGGCCAGGCGCTGTGTGTGGATGTCCTGCAGCACCCCGGAAAAGCGCACGCACTGGTCGCCGACGAACTGGCACTGGCCGCTGCTGAGCAACCAGCGCGGCTCCAGCCCGTTGGGTTGGGCAATGCGGAATTCGACCCGGTAGTGGCCGCCGCTTTCCGGGCGCATGGCGTGTTCCACCGCCTGGCGCACCAATGGGCGGTCGTCGGGGTAGATGCCAGCGTAGAAAACGTCAAGGTTCATCTCGGTGCTGGTGGGCAGGCCGAACAGGGTCTTGCAGCGGTCGTCCCACAGCAGCAGGCCTTCTTGCGGGCGCAAGTCCCAGGTGCCCATGCCGGCGGCATCGATGGCAATGCGCGCACGCGCTTCAACGTCTGCCAGGGCCTCTTCGGCGCGGCGCCGGCGCTGGCGCTCCTGCACCTCGGTCAGCGCCCGGCGCACGGCCTTGGGCAGCAGCGGGAGGTTCTTCTTCAATACATAGTCGGTGGCGCCCAGGCGGATCATCTCCACCGCGTGCTCTTCGCCGTAAATGCCAGACAGGAAGATGAACGGCGTGTCTGGCGCCAGGCGCTGGGCAATGGCCAGTACCTCGGTGCCGGACGAGCCAGGCAGCACGCAGTCGCACAGGATCAGGTCGTAACGGGCCTCGCGCAGGGCATGCTCGACGCCAACATGGTCGAACACTAGCTGCGAATGCACGAGCAGCCCGCTACGTTCCAGGCGCATCAGGGTCAGCTCGGCGTCCATCGAGCTGTCTTCGACCATCAGTAGTTTCAGCGGCGTTTGCTGCATCGTCGCGGCGGCCTCAGTTGCTACCGCGACGGTTCAGCCGCAGTGAGCCGGGTGGGGGTTCGTTCAGCACTGCCCAGAATACCCCGAGGTCGGAAATGGCGGCGACGAATTCCTTGAACTCCACCGGTTTTACCACGTAGGCGTTGACCCCCAGTTCATAGGCGCGCAGCAGGTCGGGCTCTTCGCGCGAGGAGGTCAGCATCACCGTGGGGATGCTGCGCAGTTCGGCGGTGGCGCGTACGGCCTTGAGCACTTCCAGGCCGTCGACCTTGGGCAGCTTCAGGTCCAGCAGCAAGACGGCGGGGTTGCCGTCGTCGCGTTCGGCGTAGGCATTGCGGCGCAGCAGGTAATCCAGTGCATCGGCACCATCACGTAGCACGATGACTTCGTTGGCCAACTGGCTGCGCTCCAGGGCCAGCAGCGTCAGCTCCAGGTCCCTTGGGTTGTCTTCGACCAGCAGGATGGGTTTGAGCATGGTGATAGCGGTACCTCAGGTGGTCGCGGGGTGGCGCGGAAGGGTGAAGTGGAAACTGGCGCCCTGGTCGATCTGACCCGTGGCCCAGACCCGGCCGTCATGGCGCTCGATGATGCGGCGTACGCTCGCCAGGCCAATCCCGGTGCCCTCGAAGTCCTCCATGCGGTGCAGGCGCTGGAACACGCCGAACAGTTTGTTGGCATAGGCCATGTCGAAGCCCACACCGTTGTCGCGGATGCAGATTTCGGTTTCGCCTGGGTGCTGCGCGGCGCTGATGCCGATGTGTGCCGGGTTGCGGCCACGGGTGTACTTGATGGCATTGGCGATCAGGTTGTGCAAGGCCATGTTGATGAATGCCGGGTCGCCGATCACCTTGGGCAGTGCCGCGATGTCCCAAACGATTGCGCGCCCCTCGTAATCCGGCGCCAGTTCGCTGCGAATGGCATCGACCAGTGCATTGAGGTCGACATCCGACAGGCGCAACGCCGAACGGCCCATCTGCGAGAAGTTGAGCAGGTTGTCGACCAGGCTGCCGGCGAAGTGCGCGGCCTCCCCGATATGCTGCAGGTAGCGCTTGCCGCGCTCGCTCAGCCCCTGGCTTTCGATTTCGCCAAGCAGTTCGGTGTAGCCGGCGATGTGCCGCAGGGGGGCTCGCAGATCGTGGGACACACTGTAGGAAAACGCTTCAAGTTCCTTGTTCGAACGGCGCAACTCGCCCGCCAGTTGCGCCAGCTCTTCGGCCTTGCGCAGGACAATGCCAAGCACTGCGCTGCGCAGTTCCATCACGCCCTCGATCACCAGCGGGTCCCAGGGCTCGCAGTAGTTGCGCAGTTCTTCCTGCCAGCGTTCGAAGCTGTGCCGCGGGTCGAGGTTGCCCTGTGGCCCCACTTGCTTGCTCGGTTGGCCAGCCCAGTTCACCGTGCGTACTTGCTCGGGGCGGAACCATAGCAAATAGTGCGAATGGATCTGCGAGATGGCCACGGCCAGCACGCCGCCGGCATGGGCGGCCAGCTCGGGCAGGTCGGTAATGTCGCGGCGCAGGTTATCACTTTGGAACACGCTGTCCCCGGCGCGCAGGGCAAGCCAGTGCACCAGCGCGGTTACCTGGGCTTCAGGCGGGGTTTTGCCGATCAGGTCGCAGCGTTCGGCCGAGATCACCGCGGCGCCCTGGGCACCGGCAAACGCCAGCAACACGTGGGGCAGGTCGCGCAGGCCGTCGCTGACGCTGTCGTGGTCGGCCATGGACGAGATCATGCGCACAATGTGTTGGCGCAACGCGAGCAGCTTGCGCGTGCTGGCATGCGCCTCGCGAGACTCGATCTGCAACGACAGCACACTGGCCAGCAGCTCGCAGGCCGTGCGGGTGCGCAGGTCCACCGCACGCGGCTGTTGGTGGTGGCAGGACACCAGCCCCCACAGCTCGCCATCGACCACGATCGACAGCGACATCGAGGCCAGCGTGCCCATGTTGCGCATGTATTGCAGGTGTACCGGTGACACGCTGCGCAGCGCAGAGAAACTCATGTCCAGTGCCTTGCCGGTGCGCGGGTTGGTGGCCGGCAGCAGGGGTGAAGGCTGGTAGTTGGCATCCTCTATCACGCGGATGCGGTTGACCCGGTACAGGTCGCGCGCCTGGCGCGGGATGTCTGCCGCAGGGAAGCACAGGCCGAGGTAACTGGGGTAGCCCGGGTCGGCCACCTCGGCCAGCACCTGGCCGTTGCCATCTGCATCGAAACGGTACGCCTTGACCCGGCCAAAGCCGGTGATGCGCTTTAGCTGCAACACCGTCTGTTGCAGCAGGTCTTCAAGGCTGCTGGCCAGTTGCAGGCCACCGACGAAACTGCGCACCAGCGGGTAATAGTCACCTTGCCCGACCAGGTCTGGCGGCAAGCGTGGGGGCTCGAATTCGGCAATCAGCACCTCATCGTGACTGTGTACCAGCAGGTGCAGCGGGGCGCTGTAAGGCGCGCCTTGGCGCAAACGTACGTCGCCGATGTGGAAGGGGAAGATTTCATCTTCGGGCAGCCGCGCCAGCTGCGTGCGCAGGTCAAAGCCCTCGTTGACCAGGTTGGCGAAATTGCACCCGATCAGTTCCCGGGCCGGCAAGCCCAGCCAGTGCTCGACGTTCTCGCTGGCCTGCAGCACGCAAAGCTCGGCGGCGTCCAGCACCAGCAGGAAACCGTGGGGCTGGATACTGCTCGGCAGGTGGATCGGTTCGCGCGCACAGCGTTCCATGGCTTCTGCCAGCGTGTTGTCTGCAGTCATCAATGAAAACGCTCCTGTCATGTCCGTCCATGTATGGCCAATATGCCTGGCGCAGGATGAGACTTTTTCACCCTAACAGAAACCAAGCACATTTACCGGCTCTTGGCCATTGGAGGCACAGGTGCGGCTTGGGGTTCTGCACCGTGACGGCTTTTTTTTACGGGGCGTTATCGCTTTATTGCTAATACAAAAAAATGGCTTGATGCCACCACCGTTGCGCTACCTCGCTGCTACGCTCAAGTCAGGACGTAACGACAAGGATAACAAGGTGACGGAGCGCTTGGTGGCCGTGCTGTTGGGCCTGTTGTTCAGCGGCAGTACCGTGGCAGTGGATTTTCTCGTGGAAGTGCGGGTACTGGTGCAGCGTGGCTGCATGCTGGTCAATCAGACACGCGATGCGGGAGCCCAGGCCCTGGGGCAAATCGACCTGGGTGCGACGGCGCGCCTGGACAGCCCGGATGCACCGCTGAGCGGCGTATTGCTGAACCAGCGCCCGCCGCGCCTGGAGTGCAACCCCGACACCCCTTACCAGGTACGCGTCGACGGCGGCCAGCATGGTGGCGTCGGCGAACTGCGCTACCTGGCCAGCAGTGACCGTACGGCCCGGCCAATTCCCTACCGCTTGTACCGCGACGCGGCCTGGCGCGAGCCGCTGGTGGTGGACGTGGCCCAGTCGGCGCGGGTGCCAGGCAGCGGTTCGGTCGAACTGCCGTTGTTCGCACGCATCGACAAACTGGCCTGGGTACCGAATGCAGGGCTTTACGCCGACCTGCTCAAAGTCACGGTCACCTGGTAGGGACGCCGCCATGCACAAGGACGCCATGCCATGAACCGCACTTCGATCCTGTTGCTCACCCTCGGCCCGCTACTGGTGCCCGGTGGTACTGCGCATGGCAGCACCACCGGCTTCATCCAGGCGCGGCTGGTGATCAGCGCAGCCTGCCAGATCAGCAGCAACGATACGCAACCTGCGGTACTGGGTAACCCGGGCATGCTGGACTTTGGCGAGCGTGGCCCGAACTGGGACCAGCCGCTGCGCAGCCGGGTTGACGAGGCCAGCGGCGAGGGCAGCCTGCAGATCAGCTGCACGCCTGAAGTACGGGCCTTCAACGTGCGGATCAATGGTGGCCTGAATGGCGACGACGGTGTACGCCGCCTGAGCAATGGCCGTGAACTTATCCCCTATCAGCTGGCGGTCGACCCCGGTGGCAACAGCCGCTACGTCATCGGCCAGGCGCGTGCCTTCACCGTCAACAGCGCCCAGCAGATTCCGATTCCCATCTACGGTGTGGTAGTGGCGCAACCCCGCGCACTGCCGGCCGGGCTGTACCGCGACACCCTCAGAGTGACCCTGGACTGGTAGACACGCAAGGAGACTCCGATGCGAACGACCCTTTCATGCTGCATGCTCGCAGGCCTTGGCCTGGCACTGGCTTCCCAGGCTCAGGCCGCCACGGTGACCGGGACCATCAACTCGACGTTGACCCTGATTGCGGCGTGCCAGGTCAACGGCAGCTCAGGCACCTCTGGGCTCAACTTTGGTGCCCTGAACTTCGGTACCCAGGATGCCCTGTTCACGACGGTGAACGGCCAGGTGCTGGGCGGCGGCGGTGGTGCCATGAGCATTCTCTGCTCGGCCGGCACCGTACCGGCGATCCGCGTGCGGGCGGGCGCCCATGACGGGCAGTCGTCCGGAGGAACGCGGGCACTGGCTGATGGTGCGGGTAACTTCGTGCCTTACGATTTCTACACCGATGCCGGGCGCACGCAGCTGCTGGCCATTGATGGCACCATCACTCTGCCGACCAGTACCGGCGTGGCCCAGACCGTCAACCTGTACGGCCAGGCACGGGGCAAGGCGGGCCTGCCTGCCGGGGTATACACCGACACGGTGGCAGTCGAGCTGTCGTTCTGAACCATGCGCCGCTGGTTGACGTGGGGCCTTGCGGGCACCGGTTTGCTGCTGGCTACACCGTTGAATGCGGTGACTACCAGTACCTTCACCGTGACGGCACAAATCGTTGCCGGTTGTCTGGTGGTGGGGGGCGTCACCAGCTACGGGACGCTGGACTATGGTACGCAGTCAGCGCTGTCCACCGGCATCCTCAGCACCTCGCTGGGCGGCAGCACGGTCACGTTCCAGTGCACGCCGGGCGTGGCCATGAGCATGAGCGTGGATGGTGGGCAGAACAGCGCCAGTGGCACACGTAACCTGAAGCGCACGAGCGGCACGCAAGTGCTGGCCTACCAGCTGTACCGGGATGCGGCCTACAGCCAGAGCCTGGGAATAGGCACCAGCGTGGCCGTGAGTTATACCGACCCGACGGCGATCAAGCTGCCGGTGTACGGGCGGGTCCAGCTGACCGGCACGCTGCCGGCAGGGACCTACACCGATGTGGTGCAAGTGACGGTGACCTGGTGAACGCCAGCGTTGCCAACGACAAGTGTCTAAGGAGAGTTGCATGCGGGAAGGCGCGAAGTGGGCGCACGGATTGATCGGATTGTTGTGGCTGGCAAGCTTGCCGGCCGGGGCGGCGACTTCGGTGCTGATCTGGCCAATCGACCCGGTGCTGGAGGCTGACCAGAAGGCCGGTGCCCTGTGGCTGGAAAACCGCGGTAGCGCGCCGGCCAACTTGCAGGTACGGGTATTCGCCTGGCGCCAGGGTGATTACCAGGAGCAGTTCCAGGCGCAGCGCGAAATCATCGGCAGCCCGCCGGTGGCCAATATTGCCCCCGGGCAAAAGCAGCTCATTCGCCTGACCCGCACCGGCACCTCGCCAGCCGGCCAGGAGCAGGCCTACCGCATCATCATCGACGAGATCCCGCCCGCCATCCCCGTGGAGAAGGCCGAGCCTGGCGCTACTGCGGCAATCCGCCTGCAGATGCGTTATTCGGTGCCTTTGTTCGTGTATGGCGAGGGCCTGTGGGGCAAGGCCGACCCCGAGGGCAAGCGCAATGCCGAGGGCGTGGGCAAGCCGCAGCTCAGCTGGCGCCCGGTGACCGTGCAGGGCAAACCCTACGTTGAACTGCGCAACACGGGGCCTGTGCATGCGCGCCTGACCGATGTGGTGGTGCAGCAAGGCAGCCAGAGCAAGCCACTGGCCGAGGGCCTGCTGGGCTATGTGCTGCCAGGTGCCAGCATGCGTTGGCCGGCGCCGGTGGTGCCGGGAAGTACCAGCGTGCTGAAGGGCAGGGTCAACGGCCAAGGCGCAGCAGACGCCATTCGCCAAGGCCAATGAGCCAGCAACTGAATGCAATGCAGGGGCCAGGGAGGACCCGGCAATGGTTGGAAACCGTGTGTGAAGTGGCTGAAGGCGACGACCCGCCATTGGTGCCTGGGGCTGGCTATGATCGGCCCCTGCCTGGTGCTGGCCGACGACCTGCCCCCACCGCCTACAGATCTTTCAGCCATTTCCGATGCCACGCTGTACCTCGACCTGCTGGTGAACCAGATGCCCAGGGCTGAACTGGTACCGGTGCAGCAGCGGGCCGGGCAGTTGTACCTGGACAGCGAGGTACTGCGCGCGGCCGGTATCGCGCTACCGGGCAACCCACAGGGTGAACTGGCACTGGAAAGCATTGCAGGGTTGCACACCGACTACGACACGCAGAACCAGCGCTTGCTGTTGCAGGTGCCGCCGGCCTGGTTGCCTGACCAGCAAGTGGGCGACCGCAACCTGTACCCGGCCAGTGACGCCCGCAGCAGCTTCGGCGCCTTGTTCAACTACGACCTGTACCTGAACGACACGGATGACGGCGGCACCTACCTGGCCGCCTGGAACGAGCTGCGCCTGTTCGACAACTGGGGCACCTTCTCCAGCACTGGACAATGGCGCCAGTCGTTCAATGGTGCTCAGGCGGACGATATGCGCCAAGGCTTCATGCGATACGACACCACCTGGCGCTTCACCGACGAGCAGCGCCTGCTGACCTATGAAGCGGGTGATTTCGTGACCGGCGCCTTGCCCTGGAGCAGTTCGGTGCGCGTCGGCGGCCTGCAGTTGTCGCGTGACTTCGCTGCGCGTCCCGACCTGGTCACTTACCCGTTGCCTGCGTTCGCGGGCGAAGCCGCGGTGCCGACGTCGCTGGACCTGTTCATCAACGGCTACAAGTCCAGCACCACCGAGCTGCAGCCTGGCCCTTATACCTTGACCAACGTTCCGTTCATCAATGGTGCAGGCGAGGCGGTGGTAGTCACTACCGATTCGTTAGGCCGCCAGGTGTCGACGACATTGCCGTTCTACGTTACCAGCAGCCTGCTGCAAAAGGGCCTGTCTGATTATTCGGTGGCAGCAGGTAGCCTGCGACGTGATTACGCCGTACGCGATTTTGCCTACGGCCCAGGTGTTGCTTCGGGCAGCCTGCGCTACGGGGTCAGCGACACCTTCACCCTGGAAACGCACGCCGAAACCTCCGAATCGCTGATGCTGGGTGGCCTGGGCGGCAACATGCGGCTGGGCAACTACGGCGTGCTGAACGCCGCGCTGGCGCAAAGCCGCTTCGACGGTGAGAAGGGGCACCAGGTAGCCCTGGGGTACCAGTACAACAGCCAGCGCATCGGCTTCAGCTACCAGCGCCTGCAACGCCACGGCGACTATGCCGACCTGACCCGTGTCGATTCCCCGGACATGCAACTGAGCAAAAGCAGTGAACAGGTCACCCTCAGCCTCAACCTGAACGAGTACGGCAGCATCGGCGCCGGCTACTTCGACGTGCGCGCCGGTGACGGCACCCGCACCCGGTTGATCAACCTGAGCTACAGCAGGCCGTTGTGGGGTAGCAGCAGCGTGTACCTGTCGGCCAACCGCGAAGTGGGTGACAGCCAGTGGGCTGTGCAGGCTCAGTTGGTTATCCCGTTCGACCTGCATGGCACCTTGGCGCTGGGCATGGAACGCAGCAAGGAGGGCGAGAGCCTGCAACGGGTCAACTACAGCCGTGCGGTGCCTGCGGGCGTCGGCGTTGGCTACAACCTGGGCTATGCCGCAGGCAGTGACCGCGATGCCTACCGCCAGGCCGACGTTACCTGGCGCCTGCAATCGGTGCAGTTGCAGGCCGGGGTGTATGGCAGCAGCGGCGAGATGACCCGGTGGGCCGACGCCAGTGGCTCGCTGGTGTGGATGGATGCCGGCGTGTTCGCCGCCAACCGTATTGACGATGCCTTCGTGGTGGTCAGTACCACAGGTTACGCCGATGTACCGGTGCGCTACGAAAACCAGGAGGTCGGCCGCACCGACTCCAACGGCCACCTGCTGGTGCCTTACAGCAGCGGCTATTACCGCGGCAAGTACGAAATCGACCCCATGGACCTGCCGCCGGACGTCCTTGCTGCACAGGTGGAACAGCGCGTGGCTGTACGCCGGGGCAGCGGCTACTTGCTGGAGTTCCCGCTCAAGCGGGTGATGGCGGCCAGTGTCGAGCTGGTGGACGGCAACCAGCAGGTGCTCAAGCTGGGCAGCCGCGTTACCCACGAGCAAAGTGGCAGCCAGGCCGTGGTGGGCTGGGACGGCCTGGTGTACATGGAGAACCTGTCGCCGCACAACCGCTTGCAGGTGGACATTGAGGGCGGCGGGCATTGCCAGGTGGAGTTCGACCTGCCTGAAGCGCAGGGCACGGTGCCTTTGATTGGCCCATTGGTGTGCCGATGAATGCCTGGCAGCGAGGCTTGTGGGTGGGCATGCTTTGCCTGCCGGCGGGCTCGGTGTGGGCGCTATGTTCTTCGGTGGCAACGTCGCCGGCAGCATTTGGCAGCCTGAATTCGACGCAGGTGCGTAACACCGTCCAGAGTGCGTCAAGCCTGAATTCGGGCTTGCAGTGCACAGGTTCACTGCTGAGCCTGCTCAGTAGCAATGACCATTTCTACGCCACGATCACGCCTGCTTCAGGCGGGTTGGTTGGCCCGACTGGCGATGTCATTGCCTACACACTGTATGCCGACAGCAGCACCAGCTACCCGATCACCCGGGGCGTGGCCTACGACTTTGCCCGCAACGGTATCCTCGACTTGCTTGGCTTGCTCGGCGGCACCACGCCCAAGGCCGTACCGATCTACATGCGGACCATCACGGGCAGTAACGTTGCCGCCGGGGTGTATCGAGAGAACCTGACCGTGGCCTGGAGCTGGAATTACTGCTCGGGGATTGGTGCGTTAGGGATATGCCTGGGGCGTGACATCGGTTCAGGCACCCAGACCTTGAGCGTGAGCCTGACGGTGACCAACGATTGCCAGATCACTACCCCCAACATCAACTTCAACAGCGCGCCGGTGGTGGCGGGCTTTGGCACCGTAAACCAGAGCCTGAGTGTGTCGTGCACCAAGGGCAGTAGCTACACGGTGGGGCTGGATGACGGGCAGAATGTGTCCGGTGGACGGCGGCGGATGAAGTCGTCGGCCAACAACTACCTGGCTTATGACATTTTCAAAAGTGCAGGGGCGGTACGCTGGGGATCATCAGGGGCAGCAAGGCGTGCCAGTACCGATGCGGATGTGAACCCCGGCGCCGGTACCGGCACCGGTAGCCAGGTGTTCAACTACAACGCCAAGGTCTACACCGACCAGGCAACGCCGCCGGCTGCGACCTATTCCGACAGTGTGATTCTGGATGTGCAGTTCTGACAGCCTTCACCGTCGCACCCCTGACAGCGGGTGCAATCCCTGTGGGAGCGGGCGTGCCCGCGAAGAATCCAACGTGGTGCATGGCACCGGCTGCGCCGGTGTTCGCGGCGGTTCGACGCATCGACTCGCCCGCTCCCACAGGGTGTGGCGTCCGTCTGCCTATTAGCGCAAATCGCCGACCATCTTCGCCAATGTTTCCAGCACCGCCCCGGCCAGTGCCTTCGACCGCGCCCCCGACCAACCGGTAACGGCATCGGGCGCATCGTCATGGTCCTTGAACGGCATTTCCAGTGTCAGTGACAGGCAGTCATGGGCCACCCCCACCGCATTGCAGGCCAGCGTGGCGTTGGCCTGCCCGGGCTCATCGCGGGTGTACCCGTGTACGGTCTGGAAGTCCCGGGTCAGGCTGCACAAGGTGCTGCGGAACTGCTCCTCCAGCTTTGCCAGCCGCGGCGTGTAGCCCGGGTTGCCCTCGCAGGCGGCGGTAAACACGTGGGGGATCTCTTCGTCGCCATGCACATCGACGAAAGCATCCACCCCGTACTGCTTCATCTGCGCCTGGGCGAAGAACACCTCTGGAGTCAGCTCGACGCTGGCATCCTGCCAGGCGCGGTTGAGGTCTTTGCCCTTGAAATTGGTACGCAGGTGGCCGAGGAAGGCGCCGTCCGGGTTCATGTTGGGGATCAGGTACAGGTCGGCCTTGGCCAGCAAGCCCTGGATTACCGCATCGTTGGCCTGCAAGCGGTCGATCACGCCTTCCATGAACCATTCGGCCATGTGCTCGCCAGGGTGTTGCTGGGCAATCAACCACAGCTTGCGCTTGCCCTCGGCACCGTCACCGGCACGCAGCAGGGGAATGTCGCGGCCCTGCACGCTGCGGCCGCTGGCCAGCAACGCGACCCCCGGCAACTGCTGCGCGCGTTCGATCAACTGGTTGTGACGTGCGCGCGGGTAGGGCTCGAAGTAGGCGAACCAGATCTGCTCCTGCTCAGCCTTTACTTCGAACGACAGCGCCGTGCCGTCGAACTGGCTGGGCACGCGGAACCAGGTTTGCTGGTCGTAACTGGCCACCGCGTTGTAGCCGCTCCAGGCGTTCTTGTACGAGGAACCCGAGGCGTTGTCGAGGCTGAAGCGATGGACCTGGCCCGGGGTCAGCCCGCTGACCTTGAAGTGGAACCACTGGTAGTGGCCGCTGTGGGTATCCGGGCGGATGGCCAGGTGCACCTGGGCCGGGTTGCTGGCGTCCAGCACCTGGATGTTGCCGGAATCGAATGTGCAGTCGATCTGCAGGGGGGACAGCGTCACGGTCATGGGCCGGGCTCCTTTGCGGGCGTTGTTGTGGGGTTACTGTACACGGCTTGGCCGGGTTGCTGCGCACGTTTGGGCAGCGAGCGCCAGATCTGGCAGCCGATGTGCGCGTTTCAAACTGCTTTGCGGGCCGGGCCGAATGCGCCATCACGCAGTTGTCATCAGGGCATGGCAGCATTCGGGTCCCCCTTCGTAGGTACAGGTGAGCGCCACGGTGCAGTCCGGCATGACCCGCAAGCCCTTCATTCTTCGCTCCACGGACATGCGCAGCGAGGATTTCGGTGCACTGTTCAGCCAGATGTTCGGCAGCCTGTATGCCGACATGCCGCCACTGGGCGAAGGCATCAGCATTGGCGGCGTGTATGGTCGCTTTGAAGGCATGAGTGTGCGGCGCATGCAGTATGGTGGGGACTTCAGCATCGCCTTGCCCACGCCGCAGGACGAGATCACCTTCGTGTTGCCAACTGCCGGCAAGATCATCTTCGACCACCGGGGCGAATCGATTGGCGGTGCGCGGGTGGGGCTGGCGGTCGACAAGCGCGATATCCGCACGGTGCGCTTTGCCGAAAACCATGCCCAGTGCGGCATGTCGATCCGCCGCGAGTTGTTGGCCGAGCGGCTGTCGCTGTTGCTGGGGCGAGGCCTGGCCGAGCCGGTGCGTTTTGCTCCGGTGGTGGATTTGGCGGTGCCGGTGTTCCAGGGCATACGCGCATTGCTGGAGTTGGCCACCGGCACCCAGTTCGACCCGTTGATCAACAGCGGCGTGCTGATGCCGGCGCGCTTGCAGGAAATGCTGGTGGACGCGGTGCTGGAGGCGTGGCCGCACAACTACACTGAAGCCCTGCGCCGGCCCACGCCGGTACTGGCGCCGCGTCATGTGAAACTGGCGATGGCGTACCTGCGGGAGCACCCGAACGGCCCGGTCAGTGGTACTGAGCTGGCAGGGTTGGCGAATGTCAGCTTGCGGGCGTTGCAGGAAGGCTTTCGCCGCTTTGCCGGCACCTCGATTGTCGGGTATCAGCGGCAGGTGCGGCTGGAAAGTGCGCGCCAGGTGTTGGCGCGCGGGGAGGGCGGGTCAGTGGCTGAAGTGGCCTTGCGGCATGGGTTCAGCAACCCGGGGCGTTTCGCCCAGTACTTTCAGCGGGCGTTCGGGGTAAGCCCGGCTGAGTTGCGGCGCGGCAGGTAAGCCTTGCTGCCAGTCAGTCAAGCCAACCGGGGCCGGCTTGCGGCCCCAAAGCCAAGGATCAGAAGGCGTAGCCGACTTTGAGGCTGCCACTTACCCCATGGCTGTCGCCACCGCCCATCGCTGCTATTTCGGCACCGACACTCAGCGCACCCAGGTTGGCCGTCAGGGTCACCCCACCCGTGAGCTGGTCGCGGTTGTCGAACGCAGCACGTTGCTCCACATCCAGCCCCAACAGGTGCCCCTGGCTGTCCACTTGATGTTCACCCAAGGCATGCTCGTAACCCACTTCCACCCCCGGTACCAACTGCCAGTTACCGGCAGGAATCGGCGCGAATGACGCCTTGAGGCTGGCCACGGCACTGCGACGGGTTTCTTTCAAATCGTCGACTTGCAGCGCCAGTTCACTGCCTTTCTCGTTGAAGCCGTTCAGGTCGACATGGCTGACACGCACGCCAAGGCTCGGCTCCAGCACCAGACCATTGGCGGGGAGGCGATAACCCAACGCCAGGCTGGCGCCGGCCAGGGTGCCGTGGCTGTCGCCCTTGGCCGTACCCAGGCCGCCGCCCAGTTCCCGCTTGCTGGAGTAGTCGAGCCAGCCGCCGCTGATGTCGGCATCAGCGAACCACCCTCGGTCCAGGCTGTCGAGGGCAAAGCGTGCACCCAGGTTGAGGAAAGTCAGGTCGGTATCAGCCTCGCCGCCAGCACTGCCTACATTGCCACGGTTGTAGCCAAACCCGGCATGGCCGCTGAGTTGCTCGGTGAAGCGCTGGGTAACGCCCACCAGCAGCCCTTGGCTGTGCTCGTTGCTGCTGGCCGCGTGGGCCGAGCCGTCATTGCCCAGGTAGCCGGCAAGTGCGGTGCTCCACAGGCGTGCCTGGCCAACGTTGAGACCGCTGCCGTCGGCGAACGGCGAAGCCGCACGCTCGATCATGGCGCCTTGGCGCAGCAGGTAGCTTGCGGCATCCGCGTGCAGCTGGCCGCCCACGGTCGAGGTAACGTCGCCCAGGGTGCCAGCATCGATGGCCGATTGCAGGTAATAGTTGTAGGCGCTGTAGCTGCCCGACAGCGAAGTGTCCTGAAGCTCGCGCAGCAGTTGCGCACCGGCAGCAGCGTTGCCCAGCAGGCCCGCCTCGCCGGGCAGGGAGCCATAGCGCACCATCTTGCCGCGCAGTACGTAGATCGTTTCCTGGCTCAGGCCCAGCCCCTGCTTGAGGTAGTTGTCCATGCTGCCGTAGTTCGCGCTGATCTCATCGAGGCCCGCCTGCAGGTAGCTGGCTTCGACCCCCAGTAGCGGTGCATAGATTTCGGCCATGCTCGCCGGCATTGCCGCCAGCGTGGCCGCCACGCGCGCGGCGGTGTAGTCATTGGTGGCGAGGTAGTTGCTCATGATGGTGGCTTCATCCACCCCTGCGATGCTCAGCAGCACCGCTGCCGTCCAGCCGGTGCGGTCTTTGCCTGCAGTGCAATGGAACAGGGCTGCACCGTCGGCGGCCGCCAGTTCGTTGAACAACAGGGCAAACTGACTACGCATGCCGGCGTCGTTGACGAAGGCGCGGTTGGTCTGTTGCATCATTGCTCGCGCCTGTTCGGCGCTGCTGAAGGAAATGTTGGTGATGTTTGAACCGGATGTGGTGCTGCCGATGATGTCGATGTTGGTGTAGCTGGCGCCGTCGGGCAGGGTGTCTGGCGTACTGGCAATTTCGCTTGGGGTGCGCAGGTCGTAGACATCGCTGATGCCCAGGCCATTGAGGATGGCCAGATCGGCGGCGGTAGGGGTGAGGGCGTTGGCGCGGTAGAACACCCCGGCGCGCATCGTGCCATCGTGAGTGGTGGTGTAGGCACTGGTAGTGCCAGCGATGTCGCGGAAATTATCCATGCCGGCCAGGCGTGGGGTATCGAGCGCCTCGGCGGCGTGGGCCGTGGAAATGGCAAGGGTCAGCAGGGACAGGGAGCAGAGCACACGTTGCAACACGGATAGGGCCTCGGTCAGTGGTTTGGGCTGGCTACTCTCCGTTGGCAATGTGAAATCGAATGTTACAAAGTGTGGTGTCGTGCAAAACGGTGCAGGATCTGTCCCGGGCGTGCGCTTTTTGTCTGGCGTCTGCTCGCCGGCAGATTGGGCTATCCGGAGATGCCGGTGGCGGCACTGGCAGGCATAACTACCACCGCAGGCATGCGCGTTCGGTTGAGATGAGGCTTTTCCACCAAGGAGAGCCCAGCATGCCAACCCCCGCACCTATCGACGATTCCATCGATACCTTGATCGCCAGCCGCCTGCCCGGCTGGCTGGCGCCGCCCCCAGCCAACCGGTTGATGGAACTGCATGACTGTTTGCACGCGCAGCAGGCCGTGCAGCAACGCGTGAGTGCCTTGTTCAGCAGCATCGAGCCCCTGGATGAATTTGCTGCCCCCTTGCTACACAACGCGCTTGCGCAGCCGCTTGCGCAATCAGTGGACGTGCGCAGGGCCACCTTGCGCATGCACCTCATCGAGCATTACCCCAGTTCACGCCCGGAAGCATCGAGCGGCGCCCGCAGGCGTACGTTGCAGCACAGCTTGCTGGCAGCAGCGCTGCACAATTTCAGTGACAGTGAATCCAGGTCATTGGGAGTGATAGACCAATCCATGCTGCTGGATGACCAAGGCGAAGCGCTGCCCATGACGGCCAGGGCCTTTGCCGAATGCTGCCGTACAGTCGACATCGGCGGGCAATACCAGGCTTATCTGCAAGCGCGGCTGACTGCGCCGGGGGATGCAGGGGCTGGTGTTGCAACCCTGCTTGAACAAGGCCAGCGTCTTGCGTTGGAAGCGGCCCTGCGCCTGGCAGCACTGCAGGCCGACATCGATGAAACTGCGCTGGTGCAATGCCTGGCGGCGATCACGCCTGCGCCCGCGGCGGCAACGCGGATGCGCCCGGCGGCGCTGCGTGCCCTTGGCCAGCGGGTGCGAGGGGCCGTTGCATTTGAGTTGCACCGTGACGGGCTGGGCGAGGGGCCGCTGGAAGGCGTGTTGTGCTGGTTGCCTGATGACCCGCACTGTGCGGTGAGCTGGCACACATCATGGGACAAGCTGTTTCAGGACCTTGGCAAGCGCTTCCGGTTGCCGGGCTACCCGGAGTATTTCCAGCGCTTCATCAGCGAACGTGACCGTGAGCGCTACACGCCGGCGTTGGCCCACGCCATGGCGCAGGGGGAGCAGCACGCACCCGTTGAACTTGACGGGCGTTACGAGGTTATCAGCGAGCCGTTGTTCCAGCACCTGCGCAAGGCTCAGCTTGCAACGCTGTTCGACGATGCCCGGATACTGGCTGTGCCTACCGCGGTTCAGGATAGCGCCGAGCGGAATCGGCGCCTGCACTTCTATGCAAACCTGGGCCTCGACCTGCTTGGGCTGGCCAGTTTCTATGTGCCGGGCCTGGGCTTGCCGCTGCTGGGCATTGCCGCGCTGCAGGTGGTGGATGACGTGTATGAGGGCTATGAAGACTGGCAACTGGGGGATCGCCAAGGCGCGCTGGAACATGCCTTCAGCGTGGCCGTGAACGTTGTGCAGACGGGGGTGGCTGCTGGTACAGGGGTAGCGTCGGAGCGTTTGCTGCGACGCGCTGCGTTCGTCGATACGCTGATGCCAGTGCAAACCGCAGGCGGCCAGTACAAATTGTTCGACCCGCGCCTGGAGGCGTATGCGTTGGGCAACGACCATACCGCCATCGGCCAGTATGCAGTGGAAGACGGCAAGCCCCGCTTGCGCACGCATCAGGCCGCCTATCAGGTGGCCGGTGACCCACTCGAGGGCGAGCTGCGTATCCAGCACCCACAGCGTCAGGGCGCCTACGCGCCGACGTTGCGGCACATGGGGGGTGGTGCCTGGCGCCATGAACTGGACACCCCGCAAACATGGCAGGGGGGCGAGTTGCTGCGCCGCCTGGGCAGTGGCCTGGCCGAGGTGGATGAGCAGGCGGCTCACGACGCGCTTCAGGTCACCGGTTACGACGAGGACCGCCTGCGGCGCTTGCACCTGGAGGAGGGCCAGGCGCCGGCGCGCCTGCTCGATGCCCTGCAGCGCCGCCAGTTGCACCAGCAGCACCCGAGGTTGCGAGGGGCTGCCTTCGAACAACACTTCGCCGAAAGGCAGTGGGCGCCGTCAGCTGCCGAAACGCTTTTGCAACGTGATTTCCCGGGGCTGACAGCCCGAGCTGCCAAGGCCATTGTGGGGCAGGCCGACGAGCTGCTGGTCGAGCGCATGGTCGACCGGCAACGGGTGCCGCTGGCCTTGGCCGAGCAGGCCCGTTGGATGCTCAGGGACATCCGCCTGGACCGGGCGTGTGCGGGGTTCTACCAGGCTGAGGCCGTGAATGCTGACACCGAGCGCCTGGCATTCGGCTTGCTGGAGCAGTGGTTGAGCTGGCCTGATGCGCTACGGATCGAACTGCGCGAAGCCAATCCAGGGGCATTGCCGCTGGTGCAGATGGGCTCCCCGTCCGCCACCGATGTACGCGTGATCGTCAAGGGGCGCCAGGGGTATCAGGCATTGGATGGAGAGGGGGCGCCGCTACAGGGGGCGAGCACCCATGACAGCCTGATGCAGGGAATGTTGCGGCAACTCAGCGATAGGCAGCGTCAGGCGCTGGGTAGCGGCGGGGATTCAGCGGATCAATTGGCTCAGGCGCTGGCGCAGCGCGCATGCATGCAACGTGATGGCCTGCCTGCTTTGCTCGGCATGGCGCCGGATGGCGGCAGGGTGCGCCCGCCGGTGCGACTGGGGGATGGCCGGCTCGGTTACCCGCTCAGTGGGCGCGGAGAAAGCAGCGCAGGGGCATTGCGCCAGGCAATCAGGCGGTTATTTCCGACGTTCTCGGATGTTCAGGCCGAGGCGTTCATCGCCTCGGCGGGTCACCAAGGCATGACACCGTGGCACTTCTACTTCCACCATCACAACCAGTTGCGCATTCTGGTAGATACCTTGGGCAGCTGGCGACGCGCGTCAGCCAGCCCGGTCCAGGCGCTGCGCCGCGCCTGGGTGGCGCGGACCATTCGCCGAGCCTGGCAGCGGCAGAGTGTCGATACGCATGGCAACTTGCAGCTGTTTATCCATGGCTGGCGGGTAGGGGAATTACCAAACCTGCCCGAGGAGGTGGATTTCAGCCATGTCACGCGCTTGAGCCTGCGCAACATGAGCCTGCTGGACATTGAGCCCGGCTTCTTGCAGCGCTTTGGCCAGGTCCGCAGCCTGGATCTGCGTGGCAACCTGCTGACAGCTGTGCCTGCCAGCATCGAGCATATGGTCGAGCTTGTGGAGCTGAACCTAGCCGATAACCACATTGGCCTGACCAGCGAAGGGAGCCAGCGTATCGCTGCGCTGCACCGCCTGGTGTCTCTGGACCTTCACGACAACCTCCTGGGAAGAACCCCGGATGTAAGTGCGCTGTTCCGTTTGCGCAGCCTGAACCTGCGCAGGGCAGGGCTCCGGGAGTTGCCTGTGGCGCTGCTCGAATCGCCCTCGCTGACGCTGATCGACCTGCGTGAAAACGCGATCAGCGAGCTGCCCGAGGCGGTGTTGCAGCTGCTTGCCCGCGACCCTGAGCGGGTGTTTCTGCATGGCAACCCCCTTTCGCCCCAGGTCATGGGTCAACTACGGGAACTGTTGCAGAGCAGGGCAGCAGATGTGGTGCCTGTTCGTGAACATGACCAATCGCTGGAAGACGAGCGCTTGCGCTGGCTTGAGGGGGTAGCGCCTACTGACCAGGCCCGACGCCTGAGGCAGTGGGACCGCCTTGCTGCGGAAGCCGGGGCACAGGACCTGTTCCGTTTCTTTGCCGATTTTTCGCGGTCCGCAGATTTCTTGCGCCAGCCACAGGAGATGTGCCGCCGGGTGTGGGGCATCATCGAGGCGTGCGAGCTGAATGGTGAAGTCCGCGAGGCCGTGTTTCATCAGGCTGCGGGCCCGCGTAGTTGTGCCGACCAGATGCTGCTGATCCTCAGCGCCCTGGAGGTGCGTACCCTGGTGGCACAGCGTACCGCGGGGCTGGAAGGGCGCTATGCCATGCACGCGATGTTGCGTTTGGGGCGTGAGCTATTCCGCCTGGACCAGGTCGACCGGATCGCCATCCGGCACATTCAGCAGCAGCGCTTACGCGACCCTTACGCACCGATCGATCCTGTGGAGGTGCACCTGGCCTACCGGGTCGGCCTGGCAGGCGCTCTTGACTTGCCGGGGCAGCCTTCGAGCATGAACTATGCCTATACCAGTGGTGTCGGCAGCGCCGACCTTACCTTGGCCGCGCGTGAAGTGCTGGGCGCCGAGAACCTCGATGCACTCAGCCTCTCGCTGGTTGAGCGGGAGTTCTGGCAGCAGTATCTGCAGCGTCTGTATGCCAATCGCTTCGAAGCCATGAATGCGCCATTTCATGAGCGGCTGGAGGTCCTGTTCGATCTGCGCGAGCAGCTGAGCGACCAGGCGTTTCGCGAAGCGGCAGAAACAGTTCAGGCCGACCGCAGGCTCGCCGAGCGGGCATTGCTGCTTCAACTGACCCGGCAGGCCTATGACCAGCACCCGAGCTGATCCTGAGATTCAAGAGGGAGACAGGTTTTAATTTTGCATATTAGCTTAGCTCTAAAATCAATTTCATTTATTTGAATGAAGTCGCTACATTCGCAGTTCCACCACTTGCAAGGAACTGCGGATGTCCATTCGATCTCGCCTGCTGCTGTTCGCCGCTGCCACACTGTTGGCTACCCAGGCCTTCGCCAGCGAACGCCTGACCCTGCGCATCGGTGACCAGAAAGGCAACATGCGTGCCCAGCTTGAAGCGGCCGATGCCTTGCGCGACCTGCCTTACGACATCCACTGGGCCGAGTTCCCCGCCGCCGCACCGCTGGCCGAGGCACTGAATGCCGGGGCGATCGATGCCGGCATCATTGGCGATGCGCCGCTGCTGTTCGTGCTGGCCTCTGGGGCACCGGTCAAAGCCATTGCCGTGGACAAGTCCGACCCGTTTGGCACGGCGCTGCTGGTGCGCCCTGATGCCCCCCTGCAAAACGCCGCCGAGCTGAGGGGCAAACGCATTGCTACCGGGCGGGGTTCAATCGGTCATCACCTGGCGCTGAAGGCACTGGACCAGGCCGGCCTGAGTGAAAAAGATGTGGAGTTCCGCTTCCTTGGCCCGGTCGACGCCAAGATTGCCTTGGCCAATGGCTCGGTGGATGCCTGGTCGACCTGGGAACCTTACACCGCACTGGCCGAGCTGAGCGGCCAGGGCAGGGTGCTGGTCAACGGTCGTGGGCTGTCTTCCGGCAACAGCTTTCTGGCCGCCACCGACAAGGCGCTGGATGACCCGGCCCGGCATGCGGCGCTGCAGGACTACCTGGCACGTCTGGCCGGCGCCCAGGTATGGGCCTACCAGCACCTGGACAGCTACTCGAAAACCCTGGCAACCATCATTGGCTTCCCGCAAGACGCCGCGCGGCTGCAGTTCGAGCGCCGCCAGTTGCGCTGGCAGGCCATCGATGCCAAGACCGTCGCCGAGCAACAGGAAACCGCCGACTTCTACCACGCCCATGGCCTGATGAACCAGCGCCTGGACGTGGCGCCTACCTTCGCTGGTGGTTTTAACGTGCCCACCCATGACTCACTGGCCCAACACTGACCTGGAGACACTCCATGCTGCACCGTAAACGCCTGCGCCACCTGGCCCTGGGCCTGCTGCTTGGCGGCCTGCTGCCGTCGCTTGCCAGTGCCGAACAAACCCTGCGCATCGGTTACCAGAAGTCCTCGACCTTGCTGACCTTGCTCAAGGCCCGTGGAACGCTTGAGCAGCGCTTGCAGGCCGAGGGTATTCGCGTCAGCTGGCATGAGTTCCCCAGTGGCCTGCCACTGCTGGAAGCGCTGAACCTGGGCAATGTCGACCTGTCGGCAGATGTGGCCGACACCGTGCCGGTGTTCACCCAGGCGGCCGGTGCCAAACTCACCTATTTTGCGCGCGAAGCGCCATCGCCGACAGCCCAGGCGATCCTGGTGCCAGCTAGCTCGCCGCTCAAGACCCTGGCCGACCTCAAGGGCAAGCGGGTGGCGGTGACCAAGGCGGCCGGCAGCCATTACCTGTTGATCCAGGCCCTGGCCAAAGCCGGCCTGACCTTCAAGGACATTACCCCGGCGTACCTGATCCCTGCCGATGGCCGGGCGGCGTTCGAGAATGGCAAGGTTGATGCCTGGGTTACCTGGGACCCATACGTGGCCAGTGCCCAGCGCCAGCAGAACGCGCGCATCCTCGCCGATGGCAACGAGCTGGCGAGTTACCAGCGTTACTACCTGGCCGGCAGCGATTACGCCAAGGCCCACCCTGAAGTGCTGCAGCAGGTGTATCAGGCGTTGCGCGAGATCGGTGCGTGGACCAAGGCCAACCCCGAAGCGGCCGCTCGGGTGCTGGGGCCGCTGTGGGGCAACCTGGACAGCGCCACAGTGCAGCAGGCCAATGGCCGGCGCAGCTATGACGTGCAGCCAGTGAAACTGGACAACCTCGGCGAGCAGCAGCGCATTGCCGATGCCTTCTACCGCGAAGGGCTGCTGCCCAAGCCGGTGGATGCGCGTGCAGTGACTGTGTTCGAGCCAAAGGCTGTCAATTGAGGATGTCTGTGCCGGCCTCTTCGCGGCTAAAGCCGCTCCCACAGGTACGGCGCGTGCCTTGAGGTAAGCACTGACCCTGTGGGAGATTGCCCAGCCCATTGGGCTGCGCTGTCGCGCAGAGAACTGATGCCGGGCACATCGCGTACCCTGTGGGAGCGGGCGCGCCCGCGAACACCGGCGCAGCCGGTGCCATGCACCGCGTTGGATTCTTCGCGGGCACGCCCGCTCCCACAGAGTCCCTGCTAAATCAGTAAGTGATGCGCAGTTCTATGAGAGCGGGTTCACCCGCGAAGAGGCCGGCACAAGCAGCACAAGACAGTTGCTCCCACTGTCTGATGCCTCGCCCGTTGGCGCAATCAATCGAGCTTGGCTAGGGTCACTGGGTTGACCTGCGAGGCATCAAGCATGAACAGGACGTTTTTTGCAGTGATCGCGCTGCTGGCCGTGAGCCTGGCTGCGAGCGCAGAGGAGCGCGAGGGGGATTACTGGTATGTGCAGACCAGCGCCTACACCAAGCACTGGACCCACGACCCCGACCACAACAACCACCAGGAGTTGGTCGGTATCGAGCGCATCTACACCGACGGCTTGCTGTGGGGTGCGGCTACCTTCAAGAACTCGTTCTACCAGCGTTCCTACTATGCCTACCTGGGCAAGGTCTGGGAGAACGAGCGCTATCCCGTTTACGTCAAGTTGAGCGCGGGGTTGATCGAGGGCTACAAGGGCGAGTACGACGACAAGATCCCGCTCAACCACCTGGGTGTCGCGCCAGTGATCATCCCGTCGTTTGGTGCGCACTGGGGGCCGCTGGGGGCGGAATTCGTGGTGCTGGGGGCGGCGGCCGGCATGGTCAATGTGGGGCTCAGGTTTTGATGCCGCGCTTGAACGCCCAACGCAGGCATGCCGGCGTTGGGCGGTTTTGGCTCACGATGGGCGCTTAGTCCCAGGCCGGTGCCAGGCCGTCAGGGCTGACTTCCCGGCCGTTGCGTTCCAGCGAGGCAATGCGTGCCATGTCGTCGGTGTCCAGCTTCAGGTCGCGGGCAAGCAGGTTGCTGGCCAGGTTTTCGCGCTTGGTCGATGACGGGATGACCGCGTAGCCCAGTTGCAGCGCCCACGCCAGGGCGACCTGGGCAACGGTGGCCTTGTGCTTGGCTGCGATTTCGGCCAGGACCGGGTCTTGCAACACCTTGCCATAGGCCAAGGTCATGTAGGACGTGACGGTGATTCCTTGCGCGTTGAGAAACGCGGCGAGCTTGCTGTTTTGCAGGTACGGGCTGAGTTCGATCTGGTTGGTGGCGATTGCGCCTTTGCCAACCACGTCGATGGCTTGTTGGGTCAGCTCGATGTTGAAGTTGGAAATGCCGATCTGGCGGGTCAGGCCCAACTGTTTGGCCTCGGCCAAGGCCGCCATGTACTCGGGCAGTTCCACGCCATTGCCCGGGGCTGGCCAGTGGATCAGCAGCAGGTCGACGTAGTCGGTGCGCAGCTTGTTCAGGCTCTCACGCAGGCTGGGCACCAGCTTGTCGGCCGCGTAATTGTCGACCCAGATCTTGGTGGTGATGAACAGTTCGTTGCGTGGCACGCCGCTTTCGGCGATGGCTTGGCCGACTTCGGCTTCGTTCTTGTAGATCTGTGCGGTGTCGATGACCCGATAGCCCAGCGCCAGTGCGGACTTGACCGAGTCGATCACGGCCTGGCCGGTGAGGCGGAAGGTGCCGAGGCCGAAAGACGGAATGCTCATGGGAATACTCCTGAAAAGTGCGGTGACGATCATGTGAAGGCCAGTTTGCCGCGTGCGAAGGCATTGAGTAAGCCGCTGTAGCGTCAAAGTCATTTGACGTACAGGCACGAATCACTTTTCAAACGAAACAGCCCGCCAAAAGGCGGGCTGTCTGGAAGCGCGAAACGATCAGCGGCGGCGGAACAGCGGCAGCGGCTCGTCGGTGGCGGCCTGGTAGGTCACCGAGAAGTCCTTCAGGCTTTGCAGCGCGTCTTCCGGGTCCTTGTCGGCACGGATGGCGAACGCGTCGAAGCCGCAACGGGCCATGAAGAACAGCTGGTCACGCAGTACGTCACCAATGGCGCGCAGCTCGCCCTTGAACTTGTAGCGGTCACGCAGCAGGCGCGCGTTGGAGTAGCTGCGCCCATCGGTGAATGCCGGGAAGTTCAGTGCGATGACCTGGAAGTACTGCACGTCTTCGCCGATTTCTTCGGCTTCTTCGTCGCTGTCCAGCCACACGCCCAGGCCGCCGTCGCGGGCCTTGAGCACGTGGGCATGGTCGCGCCACAGCTGCAGCGGAACGATGTAGTCGTCGCAGTTGGTCAGTTCGTCGAAGGGCGTTTCCTTGGGCAGCAGGTGCCAGGTTTCGTCGACGATCTGGTTGTTCTTAATGATTCGCTGCATAGACGCGTTCCTTGAAGGGGTCGATGCCGATACGCTGGTAGGTGTCGATGAAACGCTCTTCCTCGGTGCGTTGCTCGACGTACACGGCGATCAGCTTCTCGATCACATCGGCCATGGCCTCCTGGGCGAACGATGGGCCGAGGATCTTGCCCAGGCTCGCGCCGCGTGCGGCGTTGCCACCCAGCGACACCTGGTAGAACTCCTCACCCTTCTTGTCCACGCCGAGGATGCCGATGTGGCCCACGTGGTGGTGGCCGCAGGCGTTCATGCAGCCGGAGATGTTCAGGTCGATTTCACCGATGTCGAACAGGTAGTCCAGGTCGTCGAAACGGCGCTGGATGGATTCGGCGATAGGGATCGACTTGGCGTTGGCCAGCGAGCAGTAGTCACCACCCGGGCAGCAGATGATGTCGGTCAGCAGGCCGATGTTCGGGGTGGCAAAGCCGCCTTCGCGCAGCTCCAGCCACAGCGCGTGCAACTGGCGCTGCTCGACGTCGGCGAGGATGATGTTCTGCTCGTGCGAGGTGCGCAGGAAGCCGAAGCTGTAGCGCTCGGCCAGGTCGGCCACGGCGTCCAGCTGCTTGTCGGTCAGGTCGCCTGGAGCAACGCCAGTAGGCTTGAGCGACAGGGTCACGGCCACGTAGCCAGGGCGCTTGTGGGCGCGGGTGTTGCGCGAGCGCCAGCGGGCAAAGCCTGGATACTCGGCGTCGTGGGCGGCGTAGTCGACGTTGTCGAGGGCCAGGTACTCGGGGTCGACGAAGTGGCGCGACACGCGCTGTACTTCATCTTCGGTCAGGGTGGTGTTGCCGCCGCGCAGGTGGACCATTTCGGCCTCGACCTTCTCGGCGAACACTTCTGGCGTGAGTGCCTTGACCAGGATCTTGATCCGCGCCTTGTACTTGTTGTCACGGCGACCGTAACGGTTGTACACGCGCAGGATGGCGTCCAGGTAGCTGATCAGGTCCTGCCATGGCAGGAACTCGTTGATGAACGAGCCCACCACCGGCGTACGGCCCAGGCCACCGCCGACCAGTACACGGAAGCCCAGCTCGCCTGCCGCGTTGCGCACCGGCTCCAGGCCGATGTCGTGCACTTCGATGGCAGCGCGGTCTTCTTGCGAACCGTTGATGGCAATCTTGAACTTGCGCGGCAGGTAGGCGAATTCCGGGTGGAACGTGGTCCACTGGCGGACGATTTCGCACCATGGGCGCGGGTCGATGATCTCGTCTGCGGCCACACCGGCAAACTGGTCGGTCGTGGTATTGCGCAGGCAGTTGCCGCTGGTCTGGATCGCGTGCATCTGCACGGTGGCCAGCTCGGCGAGGATGTCGGGGATGTCTTCCAGCGCGGGCCAGTTGTACTGCACGTTCTGGCGGGTGGAAATGTGGGCATAGCCCTTGTCGTAGTCGCGAGCGATCTTGGCCAGGGTGCGGACCTGGGTGGCGTTCAGCTGGCCGTACGGCACGGCGACACGCAGCATCGGCGCGAAACGTTGGATGTAAAGGCCGTTCTGCAGGCGCAGAGGGCGGAATTCTTCTTCGCTCAGCTCACCGGCCAGGTAGCGGCGGGTCTGATCACGGAACTGCTTGACGCGGTCCTCGATGATCCGCTGATCGTACTCGTCGTATACGTACATAAAAGTCCTGTCTCAGGCATGCAGCTATTCGCGCGCACGGCCGCGCACTCCGGTACGGAGCCGTGGAAAGATAGCAGGTTGGGTTTATGCGCTAAAGTGATGTTTTTGCATATGAAAAGAACCAAATGGACTATGTGAGACTGACTGCCATTTGTGCGCTGGTCGTAGCCAGGCGTTTATAATCCGAGGTTTGCTTCGCAGAGATGTATCCCCATGCTCAAGGCCCTGTGCCAAAGCTTGTGTCTTGCCCTGCCGCTGGCGGCAAACGCGCAGCCGGCGTCGGTGGTGTTCCTGAACCCGGGGCTGTCCACAGAAACGTTCTGGGCCAGCTATACCCGCTTCATGCAGGCCGCCGCAGACGAGTTGGGCATGACCCTGCGGGTGGCGTACAGCGAGCGCCGCGCCGATCTGGCACTGAGCCAGGCCAGGTCGATTCTGAGTGGGCCGCAGCGGCCGGATTACCTTGTGCTGGTCAATGAACAGTACGTGGCACCGGAGATCATGCGCCTGTCGCGGGGTACCGGGGTCAAGCTGTTACTGGTCAACAACGGCCTGACTGCCAGCCAGGCCCGCAGCATCGAGGCCCAGCCCGAAAAGTACGCCGAACCCTTGGGCACCTTGACGACCAACGACGACGAGGCGGGCTTCCAGATGTTGCACCAGATGGTCGCGCAGTTGCCTCGGGACAGCTTCCCGGTGGACTTGGTGGCCTTCGCCGGGCTCAAGACCACACCCGCTTCGCAGCGGCGCGAAGAGGGTATGCGTCGCGCCTTGGCCGACTTCCCCCAGGTACGCCTGCGCCAGGTGGTGTACGGGGGCTGGAACCGCCAGCGAGCCTACGAGCAGGCGCAAGTGTTGCTGGAGCGCTACCCGGATACCCGCCTTGTATGGTCGGCCAATGACGAGATGGCCTTTGGGGCCATGCAGGCGTTCGAGGAAGCAGGGCGCAAGCCGGGCCGCGATGTGTTGTTCGGCGCCGTCAACAGCTCGCCCGAGGCCTTGCGTGCGCGTATTGACGGGCGCCTGAGCGTGCTGATGGGCGGGCATTTCAGCCTGGGCGGTTGGGCCATGGTCATGTTGCACGACGACGCCCAAGGGCTGGCGTTGAACCGCGATGGCTTGCGCGAGCACCGTGTGCCGTTGCTGCAATCCATTGACAAGGCCAAGGCGCAGCGTTGGCTGAAGCTGCTGGGGCGTGCCGACTATGGCGTGGATTTTCTGCAATACAGCGCCGAAGGGCGGCCGGCCAGCTACAAGTACCCGTTTTTGACGTCACCGGTCGACTATTGAAAGACCCTGCTTGAGGGAAGGGCATTGCTCGTCTTAACTGCTGGTTGTGAAGTGCATTCCCATAACCACTACAAGAGGCAATGCAATGGGAAACTCAACCAAGGTCCGCAAAGCTGACAGCAGTGTCGATGCCTGGGCGATCCTCTGCCTGATCGTCCTGGTGGTGGTCACTGCCGTGTATTGGGTCAGCCACCAGTAGACTTGTCTTCAAGACCGTGATGCAGCCAGAGCGCCTGCGGGAGGGAATCCCGCAGGCGTTTGCATGTCTAGCGGGCGGTAAGGTGCAGGGCCAGTTGCACCAGGCCGATCAGCACGGCAATGAACACCAGGGTGAACAGCGTGCCCAGCGCGATGAAATGGCTGGCCTTGCCGTGGGTGAAGTCGCGGGTACGGTTCTTGCCGCTTTGTACGCCGAAGGCGGCGGCAAGGATGCTGTGCAGCATCTGCCAGAAGGTCGGGGGTTTGCCCTGGCTGGAATCGTCCATGGTGGCTCCTGGGGAATCAGAGGCAATCAGGGACAGTGTAGGTGGCCATCGGGGCTGCTGCGCAGCCCATCGCGACACAAGGCCGCTCCTACAAGGGAATGCAGTCCCCTGTAGGAGCGGCCTTGTGTCGCGATGGGCCGCACAGCGGCCCCAACAGTCTTAGCTGTCGTACCCCAGGTTAGGCGCCAGCCAGCGCTCGCTCACGCTCACATCCTGGCCTTTACGAGTGCTGTAACGCTCGATCTGGTCCTTGTCGACCTTGCCCACGGCAAAGTACTGCGCCTGCGGGTGGGCAAAGTACCAGCCGCTGACGGCCGCCGCCGGGAACATCGCAAAGTGCTCGGTCAGGAACACGCCACTCGGCCCGGTTTCGCCGATGGCGGTGCCATCGAGCAGGCGGAACAGGGTTTCCTTCTCGGTGTGGTCGGGGCAGGCCGGGTAGCCCGGGGCCGGGCGAATACCGCTGTACTGCTCCTTGATCAGCGCCTCGTTATCCAACTGCTCGTCGCGGGCATAGCCCCAGTGCTCTTTACGCACCTGCTCGTGCAGCCACTCGGCGCAGGCTTCGGCCAGGCGGTCAGCCAGCGCCTTGACCATGATCGAGCTGTAGTCGTCGCCTTTGTCCTGGTAAGCCTTGGCCACTTCCTCGGCACCGATGCCGGCGGTGGTGATGAACCCGCCTACATAGTCAGTGACGCCGCTGGCCTTTGGTGCGACGAAGTCGGCCAGCGACCAGTTGGGCTTGCCGTCCGGCTTGATGGTTTGCTGGCGCAGGTGGTGCAGGGTGGCCAGGGCCTGGCCGTCCTCGCCGTACACTTCGATGTCGTCATCAGCCACCTGGTTGGCAGGCCAGAAGCCGAACACGGCGCGGGCGCTGATCAGCTTCTCGTTGATCAGCTTGTCGAGCATCTCGCGGGCATCCTTGTACAGCGCCGTGGCGGCTTCGCCGACCACTTCGTCGGTGAGGATACGCGGGAACTTGCCAGCCAGGTCCCAGGAGATGAAGAACGGGGTCCAGTCGATGTATTCGGCCAGGGTGCGCAAGTCGATGTCTTCCAGCACCTTGACGCCAGTGAAGGAAGGCACTGCCGGTTGGTAACCGGCCCAGTCGTACTGCGGCTTGGCAGCGATGGCCTGGCTGTAGCTCAGGCGCTCGGTGCGGGCAGTGCGGTTGGCGGTGCGCTCACGCACGTCCACGTACTCCGCGCGAGTCTTCTCGACGAAGCCTGGCTTGAGTTCCCTGGACAGCAATTGGGTGGCAACGCCTACCGCACGCGAGGCGTCGGTAACGTAGATGACCGCATCGTTGCTGTACTTTGGCTCGATCTTGACCGCAGTGTGCGCCTTGGAGGTGGTGGCCCCGCCGATCATCAGTGGCAGTTCGAAGCCCTGGCGCTGCATTTCGCGGGCAACGTGGACCATCTCGTCCAGCGATGGGGTGATCAGGCCCGACAACCCGATGATGTCGCACTTCTGTTCGCGGGCGGTTTGCAGGATTTTCTCGGCCGGCACCATCACGCCAAGGTCGACGATGTCGTAGCCGTTACAGCCAAGTACCACGCCGACGATGTTCTTGCCGATGTCGTGCACGTCGCCTTTTACCGTGGCCATCAGGATCCTGCCTTTGGCTTCCGGCTTATCGCCTTTTTCGGCTTCGATGAACGGGATCAGGTGCGCCACCGCCTGCTTCATCACGCGGGCCGACTTGACCACCTGGGGCAGGAACATCTTGCCCGCACCAAACAGGTCGCCGACCACGTTCATGCCGTTCATCAGCGGGCCTTCGATCACTTCGATCGGGCGTGCGCACTGCTGGCGGCATTCCTCGGTGTCTTCGACGATGAACGCGGTGATGCCTTTGACCAGCGCATGCTCCAAGCGTTTTTCCACCGGCAGCGAGCGCCATTCTTCGTTTTCCACTTCCTTGGTGGCGCCGCCGCCCTTGTAGTCGTCGGCAATGGCCAGCAGTGCGTCGGTGCCGTGCGGGGTGCGGTTGAGCACCACGTCCTCGACCTTCTCGCGCAGCTCGGCCGGAATTTCGTCGTAGATTTCCAGCTGGCCGGCGTTGACGATACCCATGGTCAGGCCGTTCTGGATCGCGTGGAACAGGAACACCGAGTGGATTGCCTCACGCACCGGGTTGTTGCCACGGAACGAGAACGACACGTTGGACACGCCGCCCGAACTCAGCGCGTGCGGCAGGTGGTCACGGATGTAGGCACAGGCCTCGATGAAATCGACGGCGTAGTTGTTGTGCTCTTCGATACCGGTGGCGACGGCAAAGATGTTCGGGTCGAAGATGATGTCTTCCGGCGGGAAGCCCACTTCGTTGACCAGGATGTCGTAGCTGCGCTGGCAGATTTCCTTCTTGCGTGCGGCGGTGTCGGCCTGGCCGACCTCGTCGAAGGCCATGACCACCACGGCAGCGCCGTAGCGCTTGCACAGGCGGGCGTGGTGCTTGAACTGCTCGACGCCTTCCTTCATGGAAATGGAGTTGACGATGCCCTTGCCCTGGATGCACTTGAGGCCCGCCTCGATCACTTCCCACTTGGATGAGTCGATCATGATCGGCACGCGCGAGATGTCTGGCTCACCGGCAATCAGGTTGAGGAAGCGGACCATGGCGGCCTGGGAGTCGAGCATCCCTTCGTCCATGTTGATGTCGATCACCTGGGCGCCGGCCTCGACCTGCTGCAGGGCGACTTCCAGTGCTTCGGTGTAGTTCTCTTCACGGATCAGCCGGGCGAACTTGGCGGAACCGGTGATGTTGGTGCGCTCGCCGACGTTGACGAACAACGACTGGCGGTCGATGGTGAACGGTTCCAGGCCCGACAGGCGGCAGGCCTTGGGGATTTCAGGGATCTCGCGCGGCTTGTACTTGGCCACCGCTTCGGCAATGGCCTGGATGTGGCCCGGGGTGGTACCGCAGCAACCGCCGATGATGTTCAGGAAGCCGCTGGCGGCGAATTCCTCGACCACTGCGGCCATTTCGGCCGGGGTTTCGTCGTATTCACCGAAGGCGTTTGGCAGGCCGGCGTTCGGGTGGGCGGATACGTGGGTATCGGCCTTGGTCGACAATTCTTCCAGGTACGGGCGCAGGTCCTTGGCACCGAGGGCGCAGTTCAGGCCCACGGAAATCGGCTTGGCGTGGCGCACCGAGTTCCAGAAAGCCTCGGTGGTCTGGCCCGACAGGGTGCGGCCGGAGGCGTCGGTGATGGTGCCGGAAATCATGATCGGCAGTTCGACGTTGTCGTCCTCGAACACCTGCTGCACGGCAAAGATTGCCGCCTTGGCGTTCAGGGTGTCGAAAATGGTTTCGATCAGGATCAGGTCGGCGCCGCCCTCGATCAGGCCGCGGGTGGCCTCGATGTAGTTTTCTACCAACTCATCGAAGGTGACGTTGCGGTAGCCGGGGTCGTTGACGTCCGGGGAAATCGAGCAGGTACGGCTGGTAGGGCCGAGCACCCCGGCAACGAAGCGCGGCTTGTCGGGGGTTTCCAGGGTCTTGGCATCCGCTACCTGGCGGGCAATGCGCGCACCTTCTACGTTCAGCTCGTAGACCAGCGACTCCATGCCGTAGTCGGCCTGGGAAATCTGCGTGGCGTTGAAGGTGTTGGTTTCGAGGATATCGGCGCCGGCATCCAGGTAGGCCTTTTCGATGGCAGCGATCACATCCGGGCGGCTGAGCAGCAACAGGTCGTTGTTGCCTTTTACATCGCTTGGCCAATCGGCGAAACGCGTGCCACGATAGTCGTGTTCCTCCAGGCGGTAGCTTTGGATCATAGTACCCATGCCGCCGTCGAGGATCAGGATGCGCTCTTTGAGTGCGTTCTGGAGTGCTTGGAGACGAGCGCTGCGGTCGGACATAGGAACTACCTGGTCGGGCAAATATCAGAAGGTGCGGAATAATAACAAAGCTGCGCGGTTTTTAGGCGTATCGCCCATTTGCATGAAAACTGCTCATGTTGATGGCGCGGTTACCAGCACCCAAGGACGATCAGGCAAACTCGTGATGGCTTTCAAGAACCAGGACTTTTCGCACATGGTGCATCGTATCCTTGCCGGCGCCTTCGCCCTGCTCATCAGCGGCGCGGTGTTCGGGCAAGCCCCCCAGTCGAGCCCGGCTATTTCCTACACCCGGGATATTCAACCGATCTTCACCGAGAAGTGCGTGGCCTGCCACGCCTGCAATGACGCTGCCTGCCAGCTTAAGCTGGAAAGCCCGGAGGGTGCGGTGCGCGGGGCCAGCAAGGTCCCGGTGTACCAGGGCGAGCGCAGCAAGGCGGTGCCCACTACGCGGCTGTTCTACGACGCCCACAGTGAAGAGCAGTGGCGCAAGAAGGGCTTCTACTCGGTGCTCGACAACCAGGGCAGCCAGGCCGCGCTGATGGCGCGCATGCTGGAACTGGGGCACAAGACGCCGCTCACGCCCAACGCCAAGCTACCCGAGGAGATTGTGCTGGGCCTGAGCCGCAACAACATGTGCCCCTTGCCCCATGAGTTCGACGCCTATGCCGGCGCCCACCCCAAGGAGGGCATGCCGCTGGCGGTGACCGGGCTGACCGACAAGGAGTACGACACCATGCGCCGCTGGCTGGCGGCGGGTGCGCCGGTGGAATACCAACCGGTCAAGCCAAGTGCCACGGAATCCTCGCAGATAGCAGACTGGGAAGAGCTGCTCAACCGCCCGGGTTCCACCGAGGCGCTGGTCGGCCGCTGGCTGTACGAGCACCTGTTCCTGGCGCACATCTACTTCGTGGGGGGTGAGCAGGGGCACTTCTTCCAGTGGGTGCGTTCGCGCACGCCGAGCGGCAAGCCGGTCGACATCATTGCCACGCGCCGCCCCAATGACCCGCCGGGTACCGACTTCTATTACCGGCTGATCCCGGTGCAGGGCGTGATCGTGCACAAGACGCACATCACCTACCCGATGGGGCCGCAGAAGCTCAAGCGGGTCAAGCAGCTGTTCTACGCTGGCGACTGGCACGCCACTTCGTTGCCAGGTTACGGCCCGCGCCACCGGGCCAACCCGTTCGAAACCTTCGAGGCGATCCCGGCGGTTGCGCGCTACCAGTTCATGCTGGATAACGCCGAGTACTTCGTGCGGACCTTCATCCGTGGCCCGGTGTGCCGCGGCCAGATCGCCACCGACGTGATCCGCGACAACTTCTGGGCGCTGTTCCAGGAGCCGGCCTTCGACCGCTACATCACCGATGCCAAGTACCGTGGCGAGGCCACGCCATTGCTGGCGATGCCGGGGCAGATCGATGACGTGGGCAGTGTGCTGAGCCTGTGGCATGCCTACCGTGACAAGCGCAACGAATACGAGAAGCTGCGCCGCGACGCCTACGCCGAGATGCCGGCGCCGGGCTGGTCCACGCTGTGGGCCGGTAACGACAATGCCTTGCTGAGCATTTTCCGCCACTTCGACAGCGCTTCGGTAACCAAGGGCCTGATCGGTGACGTGCCGTTGACCATGTGGCTGTTCGACTACCCGCTGTTCGAGCGCACCTACTACCAACTGGCGGTCAACTTCGATGTGTACGGCAACGTGTCGCACCAGTTGCAGACGCGCCTGTATTTCGACCTGATCCGCAATGGCGCCGAGGTCAATTTCCTGCGCCTGATGCCGGCCGACCAGCGCAAGGCGATCCTGGGCGACTGGTACCAGAACAGTGGCAAGGTGAAGATGTGGATGGATTATGAAGACATCGACACCGACACCCCGAGCGGCATCCAGCTCGACCCGCGCCACGCCAAGCGCGACTTCGGCCTGAAACTGTTGCAGCGCACCGGCAGCCTGAATGCATCGCCCGACCCGATCAACCGCTGCCAGGGCGCATTCTGCTCACGGCCGCAGATGAACGAAGAGTTCCGCAATGCCGAGCAATCACTGAGCCGACTGGTGTCGCGCCCGGCTGCCGGGCTGAAGGTGATCAATCAGCTGCCCGAGGCAACCATGCTGCGCATCGAAGGGCAGGGCGGCCAGCGCCAGGTGTACAGCCTGCTGCGCAACCGCGCGCACAGCAACGTGGCGTTCCTGTTGGGTGAGGCGTACCGCTACCAGCCGGGGCTGGATACCCTGACCCTGTACCCGGGCGTGCTCAGCAGCTACCCCAACTTCATCTTCAACGTCCCGACCCAGGATGTGGCTGAGTTCGTCGAGGACATGGAGTATGCGAAAGACGATGCGGCCAAGTTCGAGCGCATCGTCATGCGCTGGGGCGTGCGCCGTAGTCACCCTGAGTTCTGGCGGTACTTCCATGACCTGAACAGCTTCATCAAGGAGACCCAGCCGGTGGAGGCAGGGGTGCTGGACATGAACCGCTACGAGAACCTCTGATCGGGTGGGCTGACCTTTCCGGGTACCCTGCGGTCGGAAAAGGTGGGTGGTCTTGATCGATTGCAAGGGGCTGCTTTGCAGCCCTTCGCGGGTGAACCCGCTCCCACAAGGTACTGCGCCGGTTTGAAGCATGCACTATCCCTGTGGGAGCGGGTTAACCCGCGAACGAGCGCGAAGCGCTCGCCTCTGCAACTGATGCAGGCCTCAATGCACCGGTAAGCGCAGGGTATTTCATGCTGTATTCGCTTCAGGCACTGCGGGCGTTCGCCGCCTGGGTGGTGGTCTGCCACCACTTCATGCAGATCTTCTTCGACTTCCACGCCACCGGCCCCATCGGCCAACTGCTCACCGACCGTGGCGCAGTAGGCGTGGACATTTTCTTCGTCATCAGCGGGCTGGTCATCTACCTGTCGACCCGCGACAAAGCTGTCGAGCCGCGCCAGTTCCTGCTTAACCGGGCACTGCGCATCGTCCCGGCCTACTGGTTCTATACCGCGCTCATGGCCACGTTGCTGCTGGCCTTCAGCCAATGGATGCCGCATCAGGAATTCGATTGGCACCACCTGCTGCTCTCGCTGCTGTTCATTCCAGCGGAAAACCCCGGTGGCTATGGCCTGTACCCAACGCTGAACGTAGGCTGGACGCTGAATTTCGAGATGTTCTTCTACCTGTTGTTCGGTCTGGCATTTCTCGTCCGCCATCGCCAATTGCAGCTGTTGATGACAGCGGCGCTGCTGTTGGCAAGCGAGGTGCTGGGCCGTTTTGGCTTGCTCAGCCACTTCTACAACAACGGCATCATCTACGAGTTCCTGCTGGGTATCGGCCTGGGTGTGATCTACCGTCGCGGCCTGATTCGGGAGGGCTTGTGGATCCCACTGGCGCTGTTGGCGGTGGCGAGCTATGCGTTGTATCACCTGGATGCTTCCCAACGCCTGCTGCACTGGGGGCTGCCAAGCGCCATGATCGTGCTGGCTTTTGTGTCCATGGAACCCTGGTTCAAAGGCAACCGGGTGCTCAAGGCATTGGGCGACTGTTCGTATTCGGTCTACCTGATTCACGTGCTGGTGCTTTATGCCGGCTGGTTCGCCAGCGAACGGCTGGGCTTGAATCCGTACCTGGTGTTTGCCCTGTGCGTGCCGTCCATTGGACTAATGTCGTGGTTCAGCTACCAGTGGCTGGAGCGCGGCCTGTATCGGCGCATGCAAGCCTGGCTGGCGGCGCCACGGGGGCGGGCACCTGAATATGCGCTTTCCCGAGTCAAATACTAGGACTTTGTTCAATGGGCGGGTTGGCGTACACTTGGCGGCAAGTCTGTGAGGAACCTACATGAGCGCTATAACCATTACCGACGCCGCCCATGACTACCTGGCCGATCTGCTCTCCAAGCAGAATACGCCTGGCATCGGCATTCGTATTTTCATCACCCAGCCGGGCACCCAGTACGCAGAGACGTGCATTGCCTATTGCAAGCCGGGCGAAGAGAAGCCTGACGACACCGCTGTGGGTCTGAAGAGCTTCACCGCTTACCTGGACGCGGTCAGCGTACCGTTCCTGGAAGACGCACTGGTCGACTATGCCACCGACCGCATGGGTGGCCAGCTGACCATCAAGGCGCCGAACGCCAAGGTGCCGATGGTCAACGAAGACAGCCCGATCAACGAGCGCATCAACTACTACCTGCAGACCGAGATCAACCCCGGCCTGGCCAGCCACGGCGGCCAGGTCAGCCTGGTGGACGTGGTCGATGACGGCATCGCCGTGCTGCAGTTTGGTGGCGGTTGCCAAGGCTGCGGCCAGGCCGACGTGACCCTGAAGGAAGGCATCGAGCGCACCCTGCTCGAGCGTATTCCCGAGTTGAAAGGCGTGCGTGACGTGACTGACCACACGCAGAAAGAGAACGCCTACTACTAAGGCTTACGCGGTCGCTGTAGGAGCGGCCTTGTGTCGCGATGGGGCGCGAAGCGGCCCTACGGTTTCAGCTTCGCAACGAACATTGCCGGGGCCGCTTTGCGGCCCTTTCGCGACACAAGGCCGCTCCTACATTGATCGCATCAAGGCGGCTCTCTTAGCAACAAACTGTTACTGTTTCAACCCCTGCGACAACAGGCCGCAGCCCGTATTCAAAGGGCTGCAGGCCTTCCCCGCCTTGGTCGGGTAGAACCCCTTGGGGTGTCATGCCAGAATGCCCCGGTTTTTCAGCCAGCCCGTCCCGAGGGCCGGCACCTTCCCTGTAAAGGATGGTTTCATGAATGATCTATATACCCGGCGCGCAGTTGTCGCCGGGATGGGCGTTCTCGGGCTTGGCCTGCTGGCAGGCTGTAGCCCGGCCCGGGGGCTCGAGTTCAAGTACGGCAAGAACATGAGCAACGAAATCCTCGGTCGCAAGTTCAGCCTCAAAGACCCGCAAGGTAACGTGCGCACCCTGTCGAGCTTCTACGGCAGCATGCCGATGGTGTTCTTCGGCTTTACCCAGTGCCCGGCCGTTTGCCCGACCACCCTGGCGCGTGCGGCCCAGATCCGCAAACTGCTCAAAGGCCGTGACCGTGACCTGTTCCAGGTGGTGTTCATCACCCTGGACCCGGAGCGCGACACGCCCGAAGTGCTCGATGCCTACGTCAAGGCCTTCGACCCCACGTTCACCGCACTCACAGGTACCCCCGAGGAAATCGCGGCGGTGGCCAAGGAGTTCAAGGTGTTCTACGAAAAGGTTCCGGCCGGCGATACCTACACCATCTCTCACTCGTCCACCAGCTACGTCTACGATACACGTGGCACCCTGCGCCTGAGCCTGGGCCATTCCCTGAACGCCAAGGAATGTGCCGAAGACCTGGTCACCCTGATGGAGATCTGCTGAATGTCGATGCAACCGATCAAACGCGGCCTGGCTGCCCTGGTACTGATGGGCCTGGCCCTGCCAGCCCTGGCCCAGACCACCGTGAGCGATGCCTGGGTGCGTGCCAGCGTGCCGCACCAGCAGTCCACCGGTGCTTTCATGACCCTGACCGCCAGCAGCGACAGCAAGCTGGTGAGCGTGGCTTCGCCGGTGGCCAAGAGCGTGCAGGTGCACGAGATGACCATGAACGGCGACGTGATGGGCATGCGTGAGGTCAAGGCCGTCGAGTTGCCGGCCGGCAAAGCCGTGACCCTGGACCCGAATGGCCTGCATGTGATGTTGATGGGCCTGAACAATCAGGTGAAGGAAGGCGAGAAAGTACCGCTGACCCTGACCATCGAGGATGCCAAAGGGGCCAAGGAAACCCTCGACGTGCAGGCTGAAGTACGTGCGCTCAACGCCGAAGCCGGCGGTGGGCATGACCACATGCACATGAAACACTGACAGACCAAGGGGCCGCATGTAGCGGCCCTTTGCTTTGTCAGCTGCGGCTTTCAGCTACGAAAGCGCGGCAGCGGCCTGTCGAGGGTCAGCGAGGTGAGGGTCTTTCGCACCTGGGCCTCATCGGCCTCCAGCGCCTTCAGGCTTGCGCGAATCTTGCCGGCAGCGGGCACATCGCCCTGCCGGTCGATCCAGTCGGCAATCTCCTTGCAGGCACTGCTCAGGCAGGCCTGGCGCTGGTTCATCAGCGACAGAAGGGTGGTGAGCTCTCTTTCGGACATGGCAGGATCCTCCATTTCAGCCTTGTCAGTGTAGCAGAGGGTTGGCGGGGCTCTTGCTGGGTTTGCAGGAGGCGCTGATCAGGTAAAAGCTAGCACCTCAAGTAATAAAAAGTTACTTGATGCCTGATCTGAGAGTGTCGGCATTGTTACAACTTTGGTGTTGAGTTTAGTTGTGGCTAGGTTTTAGATTGAATGGATCTATTCACGCTGACTGAAGGTAATAACGCCCAATGCAAGCGTTACTTCTCAAATCCGGAACGCGCTCGCTTTCGTTGAGCTATTGGTTTTCCAAGTGCGGTGAGTTTGCCTTTGAAGCGGCATTCGCCGTGAGCATCGTTTTACTGACCGATGCGGATTTGCTGATGATTGGCATCGCTTATTTTTTTCGTTACTTGCCGTGTATGGTGTTTTCGCCTGTAGGCGGCTGGCTGGCAGATAATGCCGATAAAAAACGAACACTGTTTGTGGTCGAGTTGGCTAAATGCATCATGGCGCTGGCGTTCTTTGCCCTGTTCAGTTTGTTCACGCCAGCGTTTCCCGTGTTGGTGGGCTTTGCAATGGTCATGACCGCGCTTGAGTGCCTTTATGTGCCTACGTTTCGCGCGTACTTTCCGGACCTTGTAGAAAAGGACCAGTTGGCTTCGGTCAACAGCGGTATTCAGGTGATCGAAGATGTTGCCTCGATTTTGGGACCGCTGGTGTTCTCGGCCTGCGCGCTGCTGTTGTCTCGCGATGCAACCTTCTTGTTCTTTGCAATATGCCTGGGGTTGTCTGTCATTTTCATTTCGACCCTGGGGCCTGCCCGGCGAGCCGCTAGACAGCCATTCGATGGGGGCGCCCTTGTTTGCGAAACGGTGCGCAGTGTAGGTCAGCTCAGGGCCGGCAATGCACCGCTGTTTGCGGTAATTGGCTGTACTACACTATGCGCGATGTTCGCCACGTCCGTGATTCGTTTCATTCTTCCGGCTTCGGTGCTGGAAAACTTCGACTCAGAGGCGGCGGTGGGTTACGTATTCTCGCTGCTGGCAGCAGGTACCGTGATGGGAGGGGTGCTCTATACACGCTTCAATCCGCGCACGACCGCCCGTTTGGTACTGCGTTACTGGGTGCTGTATGGCGCACTGTTTTTTGCAGCAGCAGTGGCGTTGCAGTTCAACAATTGGCTTTTTTTGCTAGTGCTGTTCCTGGTCGGCTTTATTGGCGCGTTTGTAGATATTGCCATCGTGACTAATATTCAGTACTTGTCAAATGAGGATGAGGTTGGCCGAAACTTCTCCCTTTATTACTTCACCGCCGTCCTTGGGGATGCCGTTTCAGGGTTGGTTGCCAGCCTGGTCTTCGTCCTTGCCGGGCCGGCCACCTTGATATGGATGACGCTCATGTTGTTTATCGCGCCGGTGCGCTGGAACTTGAGAGGGCGTGACCTGGATACAGACAACCGTGCATAGCGCGTCGTTGTTGGCGGGCTAAACAGATTGAACGCATGCCTGCCGATACGCCCCCGGGGTCACCCCGTAGGCTTGCTTGAACTGCCGGCTCAAATGGCTCTGGTCGGCAAAACCAAGGTCGAAGGCCACCTCCGAAGCAACCAGGCCGCTCTTCAGCATCTCTCGTGCGCGGGCCAGGCGACGTTGCTTCAGCCAGGCGTGCGGCGGCAGGCCGGTGGCCTGGCGGAACACCCGGGCGAAGTGGAACGGCGACAGGTTGACGGCTGCCGCCAGCGCTTCGAGCGAGGGCGGGTCGGCCAGCTGGCTTTCCAGCAGTTCGCGGGCGCGGGCCACGGCCAGGGGTTCGTGGCCGGGGGCCAAGGGTTCGGCGCATTGCCCGTGCCGTTGCACCAGGGCCAGTACCGCATGGCGCCAGGCAGTTTGCTGCTGTAGCGCGCTGGCGCCGGCTTCGGACAGCTGGTGCAGCTGGCTGAAGGCGAGGGCCAGGGCAGGGTCGTGGATTACGCTGTCCTTGAAGCTGGGCATGCCGTGGCGGCCCAGTTCCAGTTCGTCCAGCACGCCGGTTACCCGCTCGTGCTTGGGGTAGAAGCCGCGATAGCGCCAGCCCGCTTCATGGGCGGTGGCACCAGTATGCAGCTCGTCGGGGTTGATCAGCACCATGCTGCCGACCGGCGCCAGGTGCTCGCTGCCGCGGTGCCAAAAACGTTGTGCGCCGGACTCGATCACGGTGAACACGTAGCCTTCGTGCACATGCGGGGCGAAACGCTGCTGGAAATAACGCGCATGCAGCATCTCGACGTCGCCAAGGGCCGGCGCCTGCCAGAGGTGTGTCTGCTCGCGCAGGGGCGTGGTCATGCCAGCCAGCTGCGCAGGAAGAAGAAGATCAACATGCTCACCAGCATGCTCAGCAATACGCTGCGGGTCAACAGCACCAGGGCGATGGCCACCAGTGAACCCAGCAGGTAAGGGTTGAGCAGGCTCAGGTTCAACTGGTGGTCGGGCATGAAGATGATCGGGCCGCAGATGGCGGTGAGCATGCCGGGCACGGCAAAGCCAAGAAACTGCCGGGCGTTGGAGCTAAGGCGCAGGGGCAGGCGCGGCTCCAGGAATGCATAGCGGTTGAGAAACACGATGGCGCCCATGGCGAAAATCAGGATCCAGGTCATGCTCGGGCTCCGGCAAATTTCTGGCAGATGAACCCGGCGCTCATGCCCAGCAGGCCTGCGGCCACCAGGGCGGTTTCCCAGTGCCAGTGGCTGAACAGCACCGAGCAGAACAGCGACACGGCTACGCAGACAACCGTGGGCAGGTTGCGCACCAGCGGTGCGATCAGGGCGACGAAGGTGGCGACGATGGAAAAGTCCAGGCCGAACTGGTCCAGGTGGGGAATGTTCTGGCCCAGCAGGATGCCGGCCAGGGTGAACAGGTTCCAGGCGACGTAGAACGTCAGGCCCACCCCCAAAGCGTACCAGCGGTTGAACTGCTGCTGGTCGTACTGGCTGGTCAGGGCAAAGAACTCGTCGGTGAGCAGAAAGCCCAGGCCCAGGCGCCAGCGCAGCGGCTGGCTGGACAACACCGGGCGCATCGACAGGCCATAAAGCAGGTGCTGCGAGGTCAGCAAAAGGGTGGTGAGCAGGATCGACGCCAGGTTGGCGCCGCCCTTGAGCATGCCGATCGCGACCAGCTGCGCGGCACCGGCGAAGACGATGGCCGATAGGCCTTGCCCCTGCCAGGCACTGAGGTTGGCCTCGATGGCCATGGAACCGGCCAGCAGGCCCCATGGGGCCACGGCGAGGGACAACGGCATGATGGCGATGGCGCCGTGGAGGAAGGCTTGGCGAGCAATGTGGGGCATGATGGCTGCAATGCGTGTACGAGGCAGAGCAGCATGCCAGACGGGGCAGGGGGATGGCTTGAACGATCTTGCTGACCAGCTTCGATTTCAGCCCTGTAGGAGCAGCCTTGTGCTGCGAAAAGGCCGGTGCAGGCGAAGATAATCTTCAGCCTTACCGGCCTCTTCGCAGCACAAGGCTGCTCCTACGACGATCGTGCGGATTTCAAGGTTTGAGCAAGACATTTGCCCCACTGGGACCGCGTCTGGCCGAGGATTATGGATGACTGCTCAGGCGCTGTTGCGCCGTCACGCAGCCGTTGATCTCCACGGCTTTCTGCAACAGGCTGGGGCGGTGCTGTGGGTCCAGGTCGCCGAGCAGGCGGTAGACCTCGGCCTGGTAGTCGCGCTGGCGCCCCCACAGCATGTCCAGGCCTTGCGGTCGGCTGCGACTGCAGGCCAGGCGGGTTGCGGGTTGCGGGTAATAGGGGGCGTACACGGTGGCCATGCTGGGGATGGCCTCCAGCGCTGCGCGGTACTCGCTGCTGGTGTTATACGGTCGGCACCAGGTGGCGATGGCGGGCGCGGGTGCGGCAAAGCCCTGCTTGAGGCTGGCTTCGAGCAATGGGCAGGCAGCATCTGGAATTTGCGCGGCAGGCAGATACGTCATGTAATACAGCGCCAATCGGTACTGCGCGACCGGGTGGCCCAGTTCTACCGATTTTTTCAGCAGGGCGACCGCTGTTGGCAGGGTGTGGGCCATGGCCTGCCCCTGGCGATTAAGCTCGGGGTCGCTGCCCACAACGGTGCGCAGCATGCCGGCATCGTCGCCCTGGTTATCGGCTTGCTCCAGCAGGGGCAAGGCCTGGCGGTAGAGCAGGTCGGCATGAGGGTCGATACGCACCTCAAGCGCGTGCGCAGCCAGCGGCATCAAGGCGACCAACAGCGTGGGCAGGCGTCGCATGCGGCTCACAGCCAGGCCCCTTGGGCGGCCAGGCAAGAATGGACGGCTTCGATGTGAATGGCGGTCAAGCGTACGCCTCGGGAAAATCGGAACGACTGCCTATTCTAGCCACCCAAGGCGCTTGCCGGAAGACCACCTGGCAACTGTCAGACGAGCTTGATCGGCGTGACCTTGCGCTGGGCGTGTTTTTCCTGGGCCAGGCCAAGCTTGGCTGTTATGACTTTGGCCAAGGCATTGTTACCCAGGTCATTCAGATGCAGCCGGTCGATGAACAGGTCGGCGCCAAATACCGGCGAACTGCTGAGCATGCCGTTCATGTCGTAGCAGGGTACCGGGTCGGCCTGGCTCTTGATGCGGCGGAAAAACGCCGAATGCAACTGGCTGTCGAAGGTGCCCTCCAGCAGCCGGTCGAAGTGCGCCGGTTGCTGCTGCAGCGCAGTCAGCATGGCCTGCTCGCCGGCGGGCAGGGTATCCCGGCACCATGGCAACAACGGTTGCAGGATGAAGGTGAGGGTGGCGTGGCTGTCCGCCAGCAGCCGGTCCCATTGGCGCAAGGTACGGCCTATGGTGTCGGCAGCGCGGGCCAGGCGCTTTTCCGGGGGGGACAGCGGCCAATTGGCCGGGGGCTCGACCGCGGGCGCGGCAAGGGCCTTGCCGATGCGCCGCCACAGCGATTGCCGTCGGGGTGGCGCGGCAGGCTGCATGCCTTCGCTGAAACTGTTGAGAAAATCCTGATAGGCCTTGGCCTGCTGCGGATCGTTGGGGCTGGCAAGCACCTCGCACAGGGCTTCGTGGGCCAGGCTGTTGAGGCCGCTGAGCACTACCACGTGACCGAGTTGGCCAAGGCGGTGCTGGTGGGTCAGGAACATCAGCAGCTCCTGGCTGGCATTGAGCCCGCAACCGGCCAGGCTCAGCCAGACCTCGCCGGTGAGCATCGACAGGTGCGAGGCCACCGTGTGTTCATCGGAACTGGCGCCGATACCCAGGGCCGTGGAGCCGCCGACCAGCAAGTTGATACGTGAGGCGCCGCCGCGTTCAGCCGCCGAAAAGCGTTTGCCGGCGCAATGGCTGTAGCGCAAGCCCAGGGCATCGGTGTTGATGGTGCCGGACCGGTAGCCGGTTTCATGCACGCGCAGGGTGTGGGGGGCACGCCGGCTGCCTAGCAGCAGAAAGCGCTGGTAGTCCTGTTGCAACGGCGAAGGAGACGGGCTCGTGTCAATCGCGGTCATGCTCTCTCCTTCGGTTGCGCTTCACGTTCAGGCCGCCAGTTCCTTGAGGTTGTACAGCAGGCCACCGGCAGCGATCAGTATCAGGGCAACGCCCGAGGCAAGGCTGATGACGCGGTTGCTGCGCTGCGAGGCGATCTTGCCGATGGCAAAGATGTACAGGCTGAGCACGGCGAAATCAATGGCTACCCACAGCAGCGACAGCACCACCATGCTTTTGCCGAACGACTCGGTGATCTGGATGAACTGCGGGAAGAAGGCGATGAAGAAAATGATGTCCTTGGGGTTGGATATGCCCACCATGAAGCCTTGCATCAGCCCGCCGCGGCCAGCCTTGGGGGCGTCGTTCGCGGCTTGCGGGGCAGGCGCCTTGAGGGCGTCCCTGAGCGTGCCCACGGCGATGTAGCCGATGAACAGGCACCCGAGCAGGCTCATGGCGCTGAGCCAGGCCTTGTCGATGGCGGCGCTGGTGAGGATGATCCAGGCTGCAGCGCCGATCAGCACCAGTGACGCCCAGTTGGTACCAACGGCGGTGAACATGGCCTTGCGCGAGCCGGAGGCGGCCGCGGTGTTGACGATCAGCGCCACCACCGGGCCGGGGGTGGCGATGAGCAGCAGGACGGTGAGGGCATAGGTGGCGGTGAGTGCGGTATTCACGGTCAGTTCTCGATCAGTAAGTCGGGTGTCGGCTGGTGTGCGGTATGGGCGTGGAACGGGCAGCGTGACGGGTTGAGCGAGCCTGCCTCCTGCAGTTGGTACTGCTTCCATTCGTAGTTGTCGGTATCGCCGAAAAAGCCAAGGGTGTCGGGTACGACGCCGTCGTTGTAGTGGTGCACGCGCTCGCGGATGCGCTCGCGGATCCGCTTGCCACTCTCGGTGTTGGCGTTGGCCACTTCGTCGAAGTTCTCCCGCGGGTTGATAACGAACGTGATGTGGTGCCCCAGGTTGCGGCTTTTCATCTGCTGGTGGCCGGGGAAGTTCATGTTGATGAACAGCGGCATGCCGGCGTAGCAGAACGACCAGCCATTGTCGTCGGGGTCGGTCGGGATGCCCTGCGGCCATGGATGCGGGTCGCGTGCATGCACGCCACGCAGCACTTTCCAGGCCAGTGCCTGCTGTTCGGCCAAGGTGTAATCGGCGGCGGTTTCGAGGAACACCACCAGCGGGCTGCCGATGCGCTGCTTGGGAGCGATCGGGGCGATGGTGCGCACGTAGTCGGCCAGGCCCTGGGCGATGTCATCGGCCAGTTGCTCGGCGCGGGCGAAAAGTATGTGGCAGGTTTGGCCGTTGACTGCCTTGCGGCCGAACAGGCAGGGGAAGTCGGGGTTGGCAAGGATACTGCGAAAATGTTCTATGGTTGTGTAAGCCCAGTGTTGCATGTTGCGATCATGTTCAGCAGTTAGCTCCAGCGCATCCAGGCGATAGCAATTTCCATATCCCGTAAACATGATTTCCCCAGGCGTTAATTAAGTGAACGTTCCAGTCACATGCAGGCAGGATCTTGGTTATGTTTGATATTTACCTGCATTTTCCGAAACGCTCCCGACGTTGTAAAACGCGTGGAACTATGACCTACTATTAGTCTTACTCATGCTCGGGACGCCGCCATGTCGGAACGGATTCAGGCCTTGCACGCCCTGCGTGCCTTCGAGGTGGCCTCTCGCTATGGCTCTTTTACCCGTGCGGCAGAGGAACTGGCCCTGACCCAAGGGGCCGTCAGCCATCACATCAAGACGCTTGAGGCCATGTTCGGCTGTGACCTGTTCGAACGCCGTGGGCCCAAGCTCAGCCTGACCGAGCACGGCCGGCTACTGGCGCAAGAGCTCAAGGTTGGCTTCAAGATCATCGAAAATGCCTGCGCATTGCTGCGTCAGGACCGCTATGGCCTGCGCCTGAAAGCCCCGTCCACGCTCACGGTGCGCTGGCTGCTGCGGGCGCTGGATGCGTTCAAGAAGGCCGATGACAACTGCAGCGTGCAACTGTCCAGCGTGTGGATGGACATCGACACCGTGGACTTCTATTCCGAGCCCTACGACTGCGCCATCCTGTTGGCCAACGGGCGTTTCCCTGCTGATATCGAGAGCTTCAAGCTGTTCGATGAATGGCTGATCCCGGTGTGCCACCCCGATTACATGCCGCAAGTGCAACCCGAACTGGCCGACCTGACCCAATGCGAGTTCCTGCACCCGTCCCCCGACCGGCGTGACTGGCGGCGCTGGCTGGCACGCATGGACGCGCTGGACATCAGCATCGACCAGGGGCAGGTGTTCGACACCCTCGACCAGGGCATTTCTGCTGCCCAGCAAGGCTTGGGTATTTCAGTGGTCGACCTGGTGCTGGCCAGTGCCGACCTGGCGGCCGGGCGGCTGGTGACGCCGTTCAAGCACGCGGTGGCCACCGGCGACGGCTACTACATGACCTGGCTCAAGGCCAGCCCCAAGGCGCGGCAGATGCACAAGCTGCGCGACTTCCTGCTTGGCCAGGTACCACCGCTGGCCTACAAGGACATCAACTACCTGTACGGTTGAATACCCGTTCGAGCATGAAGTCGATGAACACCCGCAACTTCGGCGGCATCTGCCGCCCGGACGGCCACAGCAGATAGAAGCTGCCGCGCCGCTCCATGAAACTGTCGAGTACGGTGACCAGCGCGCCATTGCCCAGTTCGCGGCGCACGGTGAAGTCGGGCAGGCAGGTGATGCCGCGGTGGTTGACGGCAAAGCAGACGCGCGTCTCGACATGGTTGCATACCATCGAAATGGGGATGTCGTAGGCTTGATCGGGGTGCTCCTGGCGCAGCGGCCAGGTTTCCAGCTTGCCGTTGCTGGGGAAGCGGTAATGGAGGCAGGTGTGTGCCGCCAGGTCGCGCGGGTGCAGGGGCGTGCCGCGTTCGCGCAGGTACTCTGGCGAGGCCACCAGGCGGTGCTGGAAGTGCCCCAGAAACTTGGCGTTGAGCCGCGAATCCACCGGCTGCCCGCCGCGCATCACCACATCAAAGCCTTCGCCGACGATATCCACAATACGGTCGGAAAAGTCCAGGTCCAGCTCCACCTGCGGGTACCGCGCCATGAACTCGGCCAGCGCCGGCATCACCAACCCGGTGACTTGCGGCATGCTCACGCGCAGGCGGCCGCGCGGGGTTTCGCTAGCCTGCGACAGTTCCTGCTCGGTGGCCTCGATTTCCGCCAGGATGCGCCTGCTGCGCTCAAGGAACAGCGTGCCCTCGGCAGTGAGGGTGATGCTGCGTGTGCTGCGGTGGAACAGGCGCACACCCAGGCGGTTTTCCAGCCGTGCCACGCGTTTGCCCACGGCCGAGGCACTGATGCCCAGCGATTGGCCAGCGGCGACGAAGCTGCGGGTCTCGGCTACCCGGTTGAAGACCACGAAGCCGCTGAGACTGTCCATGCTGCATTCCCGATTGCGGACATGAATGTCCGAGGTGACCGGCATTGTAACCGTCTTTTTCCGCAATGGCCGTAACTTGCAGACTGATCGCCTCGTTTCCTACTCAAGGCATTTGCAATGTCCCAGACATCATCCGCACCGTTGCTGAGCGCCAGCAGCGAACGCCTGCCTCTCAGCGGGCTACTGGCGCTGGCCATGACCGGCTTCATCGCCATCCTCAGCGAAACCCTGCCGGCGGGCCTACTCGACCAGATCGCCGACGGCATGCAAATCAGCCAGGCGATGGCGGGGCAATGGGTCACGGCCTATGCGCTGGGCTCTTTGTTGACGGCAATCCCGCTGGTGACCCTGACCCAGGGTTGGTATCGCCGCAAGGCGCTGTTGCTGGCGATCGTCGGCTTCGTGCTGTTCAACGGGCTGACGGCCTTGTCGACCTCCAACGGCCTGACCCTGGTGCTGCGCTTTTTCACCGGCGCGGCAGCCGGGCTGGCTTGGGGCCTGATCGCCGGGCACGCCCGACGCATGGTGCCGGTAGCCCAGCAGGGCCGGGCCATGGCGTTGGCCATGCTTGGCCAGCCGATTGCCTTGTCGCTCGGGCTGCCCATCGCCACCTGGCTGGGTGCAGGGCTGGGCTGGCGTGCAACGTTTGTGGTGGTCACTTTGGTGGCGGTGCTGCTGGTGGTGTGGGTGCTGCGCTCGGTGCCGGACTACCCGGGGCATGCTGCCGGCAAGCGCCCGGCGGCCATGCAGGTGCTGCGCACGCCGGGGGTGTTGGTGGTGTTGCTGGTGATCCTGAGCTGGATTCTTGGCCACAACATTCTCTACACCTACATTGTGCCGTTGCTGGCGGCGGCTGGCATGGCTGCGGACATTGGTCCGGTGTTGATGGTATTTGGCCTGTCGGCGCTGGCCGGCATCGGTCTGGTGGGGGCGCTGGTCGACCGCCATTTGCGCAAGCTGGTGTTGCTGAGCCTGGCCGGTTTTGCCCTGGCCACACTGGCATTGGGGCAGGCATCTTCGTGGTGGATGTATGTGAGCATTGCCTTGTGGGGGTTGACCTACGGTGGTGCACCGACCCTGCTGCAGACGGCTTGTGCCGATGCAGCGGGCGAGGGCGGGGATGTGGCGCAATCGATGCTGGTCACTGTATGGAACAGCGCTATTGCCCTGGGCGGGATCGTGGGGGGCGTGTTGCTCGTGCGGGGCGGGACCGAGGCCTTTGGCGGGGTGGTGTTGGCATTGATCGCGGTGGCCTTGTTGATGGCCTGGGCTGCGCGCAGAAGTGGCTTCGTGGCGGGGGCACGGTAGCGTAGAATTGCGGTTTTCAGCAGAGGTCGACGCAGTGGAGTTGCAGCAGGGGTTTGTGCTGACCCGTCATTGGCATGACACGCCCGAAGGCACCTGCGTGGAGTTCTGGCTGGCAACCGATCAGGGGCCACGGCTACTACGCCTGGCGCCGCAGGTTTCGGTGGCGTTCATCCCGCAGGCGCATGAGGCGCATGCGCGGGTGTTACTGGCCAACGAGCCCGGCGTCGAGCTGCGGCCACTGCGCCTGAAGGACTTCGACCAGCGCCCGGTGCTGGGGTTGTACTGCCGGCAGCACCGGCAATTGATGCAGGTGGAGCAGCGCATGCGCAGTGCCGGCATCGATGTATTCGAAGCCGATATCCGCCCGCCCGAACGCTACCTGATGGAGCGCTTCATCACGGCCCCGGTACAGTTCGCCGGCCAGCCCGATGCTCAGGGCGTGCTCTGCGATGCCCAGCTCAAGCCTTCGCCAGGTTATCGCCCGCCGCTGCGCCTGGTGTCGCTGGACATCGAAACCAGCGAGCGGGGCGAGCTGTACAGCATCGCCCTTGAAGGCTGTGGCCAGCGCCAGGTGTATATGCTTGGCCCGGCCAACGGTTCCGCCGACGGCGTCGATTTCGACCTGCACTACTGCGCCGACCGCGCGGCACTGCTGGCGTGTCTCAACCAGTGGATGGCCGAGCATGATCCCGATGCAATCATCGGCTGGAACCTGATCCAGTTCGACCTGCGCCTGTTGCATGAACACGCCAAAGCGCTGCAGGTGCCGCTGGCGCTGGGGCGTAAGGGTGCCCCGATGACCTTGCGCAGCCATGCCGGCGGTGGCCACGTGTTCGCCGATGCCCCGGGGCGGCTGTTGATTGATGGTATCGAGGCGCTGCGCTCGGCCACCTGGAGTTTCCCGTCGTTCAGCCTGGAGAGTGTTGCCCAGACCTTGCTGGGTGAAGGCAAGGCCATCGACACCCCCTACCAGCGCATGGACGAAATCAACCGGCGCTTTGCCGAGGACAAACCGGCCCTTGCACGTTACAACCTCAAGGACTGCGAGCTGGTCACCCGCATCTTTGCCCACACCCGGCTGCTCGAGTTCCTGCTGGAGCGCTCTTCGGTCACCGGCCTGGCGGTAGACCGCAGCGGTGGGTCGGTCGCCGCCTTTTGCCATTTGTACATGCCGCAGATGCACCGTATGGGCTTTGTTGCCCCCAACCTTGGCAGCCGCCCGGAAGAAGCCAGCCCCGGTGGCTTCGTCATGGACTCGCGCCCTGGCCTGTACGACTCGGTACTGGTGCTGGACTACAAAAGCCTGTACCCGTCGATCATTCGTACCTTTCTGATCGACCCGGTGGGCTTGGTGGAAGGCTTGCGTGTTCCCGATGAGGAGCATTCGGTGGAAGGTTTTCGGGGCGGGCGCTTTTCGCGAAGCCAGCATTGCCTGCCGGCCATCGTCGAGCGTGTGTGGCAGGGCAGGGAAGCCGCCAAACGTGACGGTAATGCGGCGTTGTCGCAGGCGCTGAAGATCATCATGAACGCATTCTATGGTGTGCTGGGCTCCAGTGGTTGTCGCTTTTTCGACCCGCGCCTGGCCTCGTCCATCACCATGCGTGGGCACCAGATCATGCGCCAGACCAGGGCGCTGATCGAGGCCCGCGGTTTTGACGTGATCTATGGCGACACCGACTCCACTTTCGTCTGGCTCAAGGGGGCGCATGCCGAGGAAGACGCGACGCGCATCGGCCGCGAGCTGGTGGCCGAGGTCAATCAATGGTGGCAAAGGCATCTGCGCGAAACCCTGAACCTGCAATGCGCCCTCGAACTGCAGTTCGAGGTGCATTACCGGCGGTTCCTGATGCCCACCATCCGTGGCACCGACGAAGGCAGCAAAAAGCGCTATGCAGGGCTGGTACAACGCGCAGACGGCGCTGAAGAAATGGTCTACAAGGGCCTGGAGTCGGTGCGCACCGACTGGTCACCGCTGGCCCGGCAGTTCCAGCAGGAGCTTTACGGCCGGGTATTTCGTGGTGAGCCTTACCGCGATTATCTGTGCGAGTACGTGCGGCGTACATTGGCGGGCGAGCAGGACGAGTTGCTGGTGTATCGCAAGCGCTTGCGCCGACCGCTGGCCGACTACCAGCGCAATGTACCGCCACATGTGCGCGCCGCACGCCTTGCCGACGCGTACAACAGGCAGCTGGAGCGCCCGTTGCAATACCAGCGCGGGGGCTGGATCAGCTACGTGATCACCACGGCCGGCCCGGAACCGCTGGAAAACCTGCAAGCACCTATCGACTATGACCATTACATCAGCCGTCAGCTGCAACCGGTGGCAGATGCCATCCTGCCTTTCGTGGGTGATGACTTCACACGCCTGATCGACCAGCAATTGATGCTGTTCTGAACGGGTAGTAGATAGCTAGGCGTCGGCATGACGTGACAATGCGCAAACTCGCGCCTTCACGCCATCGCGGAGGCAGAGATGCAGGGTAATTCCACTTCACAACCGACTGCGGTCGATGCCCTTGCCGTCGCGCAAGCATGCCAGGACCACTACATTGCACAGCGCTTGCCAGCCTGGATGGCGAGGCTGAGCGTGGCCGAATACACGCTCCTGAGCCAGGCCCTGCCGCAGTTGCTGGCCTGCCGTGAAAGCCTGGCGGCAGCGCTGGCGCGGCTACGTAACCTGGATGAGTTTACCCGGCCCTTGCTGCAGCAAGCGCTCGGTGCCAGTGACAGCCCCGACGTCGATCGCCTGTACCTTCGTCAGTGGTACTACTACACCTCGCCTACCGTCAGCTATGTGACCGGTCGGCTTCCTGTTGCCGACAGCGATTACTACGACATCCCTCTGCTCGAAGCGGCGTTGGGCAATTTCACCGAAGAGCAGCAGCGTGAGCAGCCGCGCAGGAATTGCCTGGTCGATGAATTTGGCGCCACGCGTCCCGAGCTATCCGCACCGGGTTTTGTCAGTTTGTGCCGGGCGCTGGATCTGGGCCAGAAGTACCAGGCGCATCTTGATTCCGTCCTCCAGCCAACAGTCAGGGCAATAATGGCTCGACGGCAACGCTACAGCATGCTGGTCGACGCCCTTCAGGCCAGGGCGCAGGGCGTGCTGGGCACAGCCCAGCTGCAGTGGGTGGTGGAACTCTGCCTTCAAGACAGGCATGGCAAGCTTGAGGGGGCGCCGGTGAGGGTGCGGCAACTGGAGCTGTTCGGTTGCCGCATGCAACAGATTGTGGTGCTGGATGTGGTTGATAAAGGCGTGTTGTACAACACCAGCAAACGCGTGTTGGTCTATGTGCCGGGTGACCCGCTGGGCGCCTGGAGCGAGAGCAGCGACCTGGAGGGTTACGCCCGCCGGGTGCTTGGTAAACGCCTGCGCAACGATGACTACCGGCGTTTCTTCACCCGCTTCGTGCGCCGTCGCGATAGCCAGCGGTTCTTCTCGGCTGTCAGTGAACGGCTGGATGACGTCGCCGACTGGGCAACCAGGGACCTTGATGAGCAGACTTCTGCCTATAACCTGCCGCTGTTCGAGCGCCTTGCTGATGACTGGGTCGCCCGTATCAAGGACGATGCGGCGACCATCGCCCCACCGGTAGCCCTGCTTGATCGCGAGGTCCAGGCTGAGCATGGCCGCCGCTTGCGTGCTGAAGGCTGGACGCTGCTGGGTATTGCAGGGATGTTTGTGCCAGGCATCGGCGCGGTATTGCTGGGTGTAATGGCCTGGGAGCTGCTTGAGCAAACGTTCCAGGCGGTCGGTGACTGGCAACACAACGAGCGCAATGCAGCGCTGGCGCATCTGCTGAATGTAGGCAAAGGGCTGCTGGCTGTCGGTGCAACCGTGGCGGTAGTCGCTACGGCCCGACGTGCCTGGAGCGCGGTGGACAATCTGGTGCCGGCACAACTGCAAAGTGGTGAGGAAAAACTGTGGAACACAGACCTTGTGCCCTACCGCAGCGTAAGCCCGCCGAACACCACGGCGATGGATGAGCAGGGCGTGCATCGCCTTGGCGAGCGCTGCTGGATCAGCATGGACGGCCACTGGTATGAAGTGACCTGGCGTAGCGCTGATGAACAGTGGCAATTGCTCCCTTATCAGGGCTACGCCCCACTGCTGCGCCACAATGGTGCCGGTGCGTGGCGGCTGTGGAGCGAGCAGCCTGCCGAATGGGCTGACACACGCCAGCTGTTCCGCCGCCTGGGCAGGCCATACAGCGACCTCGATGATGTGCAGGTCGAACAGGCGCTGGCAATCCACGGCCTTGACGAGCAGCACTTGCGGGCATGGCATGTGTATGGTCGGCCGCCGGAAGCCGTGCTGGCGGACACCGTCGACCGCCTGTTGCTCGCCGGTCGGATCCGCACGCTGGTCAGCCAGTTGCATGAAGGGGCAGCCACCGCCGACCCCCAGTTGCTGGCGCGGGTCATGAGCCTCCCCGATGCGGCCGGCGAAGGTGGGCCGGCGCTGGCCGATGTGGCCTGGGCGCGGCGACGAGAGTTGTTGCAAGCGCTGTACGAAGAACAGCATCCGGCCACGGAAACTGCGCGCCCGTTACGCCGGGACTTCGCCAGCTTGCACCGCTTGGCGGCGCAGGAGGTGATGCGCAATGCCAGCGAGGATGACCTGGAGTTGATGCGTGAGACCGGGCGCGTGCCATTGTTCATGGCCGAGGCGGCCAGGTTGCAGGTTGCACGGATTCGAGTGGCGCGGGTGTATGAAGCGCTGCACATCGACACACCACAAAATCTCGACCTGGCGCGGGTGGTGCTGAGCCTGCTGGCGCACGTGCCAGGGGCTGACGGCCGCGGCTGGCGATTGTTCGACGGTGATGCCAGCGAACCGCTGCTGACGATCGAGGGTGCTGGGCCAACGTTTGACTTGCTTCACCAGCAAGGGATGTTCCGCTTGCGTGAGCATGGGCACGCATCTGCCGGTGGTGCGGGCGAGCTGTTCGAGACCCTGGCGGCAGCCTATGACGCCGAATCACAAGCGGTCATCGGCCAGGACCACGCTTTTGTGCCCGCACTGCGTCAGGCGTTGGCAACCGTTGCCAATGGCCAACGGCAGGCCGTGGTGGAAGTGCTGAGTGTGGACCGGCCGCGTGGGTCGTTTCTGGCGCCGCAACGGCTCGATGACGGCCGGGTTGGCTACCCCATGGCTGGTGGCAGGTTATGGGCTGCGCTGGGGCGGCTCAGGCCAAGGGCGCTTCAGGCACGGCTTCGAGACCTGTACCCGGCCTTTAGCGATGAGCAGATCGGCCATTGGCTGGCGTCTGGCGACGCAACGGCCAGATTGCACATGCTGGAGCAGCAATATGCACTGCTCAACACGCACCTTGACAGGTGGGTGCGTGACGCCTTTCCGACACCGGAACTGGTCGCCCGGCGTGAGTTCAGGAAGGGCCTGATCGACTGCTGGCGCTGGCTTGTTCCGGAGCTTCAAGAGAATGTGGCTGTGGAAGAGGGGCGCTTCATGCTGACTCAGACCCGCAGCCGTTTACGGTTACTGCCTGCCCTGCCGGCGCAAGTGAGCTTCCCGCACGTGTCGATACTGGCCTTGCGCTCCATGCGCCTGGAGCAGGTTCCTGACGAATTTCTGCGGGCGTTTCCAAACTTGCGCAACCTTGAAATCACCAGCTGCCGACTCAAGCGTTTGCCTGTGCCTCTGTTGCTTGCCCAAAGGCTGGAAGTGCTTGATCTGTCGAGCAACCAACTGGTTCTTGACGCAAGCCAGGCATTGATCCTGGCCGGTTGCCGCGCCCTGGTGTACCTGAACCTTTCAGAAAACCCATTGCGCAGTGCATTTTCGATTTTTGCCATGACCGAGCTCAATGCCCTGCACCTGTCCCGCACTCAGTTGCCTGAGTTTCCCTACGGAGTGATGGACGCGCCGCACCTGCATACGCTCGACCTGAGCGGTAACAATATTTCGACGCTGCCTGACGATTTTCATCGGTCGCAACTGTGGCGCTCGGGCAGGGTCGACCTTTCCGGTAATTTGCTGGCGGCTGCGCCGCACGCGCTGTCTGCCTGGCATTGGCTTGAAGCGAGTCGCGTGCCATACCGGTTGCGTTTTCTGGATGTGGTGGCGCCCGAGCGTCGCGACGTAATGGCAGCGCTTTGGGTGCATCTGGAGGCCGAGCAACAATCCGCCGACTTCTTCAACACCCTGTCGGTGCTGACGGCATCCGGTGCCTTCAAGTTCTCCTCGACTGCATCTGCGCTGGCTGCCCGGGTGCTCGAAATGTTCGAAGCAATGGATGAAGACAGTGTCCTGAGGCGTGAGCTGTTCGAACATGCAGCGGCGACCGACTGCCAGGACAACGCCACTGCCCGATTCGCTGACCTGGAACTGCGGGTGATGATATGGCGAACGCGCCACGGTCGGTTCGAGCGGCGGCCTGAACAGGCTTTGTTGTGGCTCGGGGGGCGTTTGTGGCGCTTGGCGCTGCTCGACCAGGTTGCCGTTGAACATGCCCGACGGGTGGGGGCGGGTAATGAGTCGGTCGAGTTCGCCCTGGCTTACCGGATCGCCTTGCGTACGTCGCTGGATTTGCCGGCCCAGCCAGGGGAAATGTTGTATGCCGGTATCCCCGGTCTGCAAGCGCAAGACATTCGCTCGGCGCGTGAGTTCGTGCTGGCGGCACAAACCCGGGAAGGCATTGCGCAATACCTCGCGAGGCAGCGGTTCTGGCAGGACTACCTGCGGGAGCAGTTCCCTGCTCGCCTGCAAGTGCCGCAACACATGCATGATGAGTTGGAGCGGCTGATGGCACTGGGTAATCAAGAGGAGCAGATCGCACGGCTGCAGATCAGCAATCAGCAACGGGAGCATGCGGTGCTGCTGCAGTTGACCTTTGAGGCGCTGGATAGAAATACGCCTTAGCGTCAGCGCAACTCGTTGATCGGCCATTGGGCCCTGCTGCTGGTCAGCGGCTTTGCGCTATGCTCAGACTATCCGGCGATATTGGCGCAGATGTCGCCGGCCGGTCATGGAAATCGGAAGTTACTTTTGTGCCGAGCACGCTGCGGGCCGTTGGTTTAGGCTCCCGCGTCGGATCTTTCTCCATGATCTGTAGTCTTTGGTTTATCGAGAGAATAAGGAGATACGCATGCTCGTCCGGTCATTGACCCTCGCCACCTTGCTCGCCCTGGCGGGCCCTTTGTATGCCGCCGACAGTGATGCGCCCCTGGCCAAGGAACTGGGCAAGGCCAGGCCGCTGGTCATCATTGCCCCGAGCACGGCCGACCCGACCTTGCGCGGCTTGAACAAGGCGCTGGAAGACCCGGCCACCCAGGCGGCGTTCAAGGAGCGCAACCTGGTGCTCTACAGCGTCGCCAACATGATGGGCAAGCGCGAGGACAAGAACCTTGAACAGCAGACTACCATGGCCTTGATTCGTGAGCTGAAGCTGGGCGCGAGCAAGGGTACCAAGGTGATTCTGGTGGGCAAGGACGGCGAGCGGCATATGCTCAAGGATGATGAAAGCGGTGAGGCCATCGACCCGCAGGCAATTCTCAAGGCCGTCGATGAGTTGCCCGCCAGCGAAAAAGCCGTGACGGCGCCCGAGCCGGTGGCGGCGGCAGCATCGGAACCCAAGGCCAAGGATGCCAAACCGGCCAAGCCCGCCAAACCCGCTGCACCGCCCAAACCGCTGGAAGACTGATCATCCGTACTGGCCCCGGTCTACCCGGGGCCGTGTATCTCACTGTATCTGGCCCCACTGCAGAACCATTGCCATACAAATCCGTGTGCTGCGCGATACAACCACGACATAGCGCAGCGGCTTAATGGCTCCACTTTCCAACGACAGTGGAGCAACACCATGACTCAAGTACGAAATACCCTTGGCCTGCTTGGCGCCGCCCTGATCGGCAGCATGGCCTTGAGCAGCAGCGCGTTTGCCGTTGAGCCGTTGGCCCAGGGCTACCAGCTGGCTTCGGCCAAGGTGGCAGGCGAGGGCAAGTGTGGTGAGGGCAAGTGCGGCGGTAGCGGCAAGGCCACCCAGAGCGAAGGAAAATGCGGCGAGGGCAAGTGCGGTGCCAGCGCCAAAGCCGGGGCCGAGGGCAAATGTGGCGAAGGCAAGTGTGGCGACGCCTCGTTCGCCAAGACCGACAGCAACCACGACGGCAAAGTCTCGCGGGATGAGTTTTTGGCGGTGGCCAAGGACCGTGCCGGCGATTTCGACAAGATTGACAGCAACCACGATGGCTTCATCTCTGAACAGGAAGCGGCGGATCACCTGAAGGCGATCTACCAGGCCAATGGCAAGGCCATGCCCGAAGGGCTGTTCAGCCACCTGGCCGGTAAATCCTGACCGTTACCCCGTGAAACGACACAACGCCCCTCCTGCTGGTCAGGTGGGGCGTTGTGCCTGTTGGAGACTTGATAATGCTTGCTGCGATATTGAATACAGGGCTTGGCCTGCGCCGCGGTCTGTTGCCCGAATTGCTGGCCATGGACGCCGGTGCAGTGGACTTTCTTGAATGCGCGCCGGAAAACTGGATAGCGGTTGGCGGTGCCTACGGCAAGGGCCTGGCCCAGTTGGCCGAGCGTTTTCCCATCACCTGCCACGGGCTGTCGTTGTCGCTGGGTGGCAGCGCACCGCTGGACCGGCATTTCCTTGACCAGACCCGCCAGTTTCTCGATCGCCACCAGGTGCGCTTGTACAGCGAGCACTTGAGCTATTGCAGCGATGACGGGCACCTGTACGACCTGATGCCCATCCCGTTCACCGACGAGGCCGTGCACCATGTAGCCGCGCGCATACGGCAGGCACAGGCACACCTGGAACGGCGTATTGCCGTGGAGAACATCAGCTACTACGCCGCGCCTTACCAGGCCATGAGCGAGCTTGAGTTCATCCAGGCGGTACTGGACGAAGCGGATTGCGACCTGCTGCTGGACGTCAACAACGTGTTCGTCAATGCCTGCAACCACGGCTATGACGCCAAGGCTTTTCTTGAGGGCTTGCCCACGGCGAGGGTTACCGGCATGCACGTGGCCGGGCATTACGACGAAGCACCCGACCTGAAGGTGGATACCCATGGGGCGCCGGTCAGGGAAGATGTGTGGGCGTTGTACGCCGTCGCCTGTGCGCGCTTTGGCGTGCAGCCGACGGTGCTTGAACGTGACTTCAACTACCCGCCGCTGGCCGAGCTTTTGGCCGAGACGGCGCGTATCCGCAGCGTACAGCTGGCTTCGGGAGGGCAAGTGCATGAATGAGACCCTGCGTGAGCAGCAATACACCTTGGCTCGTCACCTGCGCGACCCACACCGCAATGCCCCGCCGCCCGGCGTGGAAGCGCGGCGCCTGACGGTTTACCGTGAGTTGTTCTATGGCGCCATCGAAGGCTTGCTGGCCGGCAGCTTCCCGGTGATGCGCCAGGCCTTGGGCGAACAGCGTTGGCATGCCCGTGTGCGTGACTTCTATGCCAACTACCGCAGCCACACCCCTTTGTTTACCGAGATAGCCGAAGCGTTTGTCGATTATCTGCAAACTGTCGAACTGGATGCGCCTTGGCAGCTGGAACTGGCGCACTACGAGTGGGTCGAGGCGCAGTTGTACCTGAGCGATGCCGAGGACCCCGCCCATGATCCTGCCGGCGATTTGCTGGAGGGGGTACCGCTGTTGTCCTGTGTGGCACGGGTGCTGGCTTACGCGTGGCCGGTGGAGCGCATCGGGGTGGATTATCAGCCCACAGATGCACCCGCGTCGCCGACCTTGCTGCTGGTATATCGTGATGCCGCGTTGACGGTGCGCTTTGCGCGACTGGCGCCGATGGCTTATCGGTTGCTGGCGCTGGAACAGGGCAGTGGGCGGGCGAGGCTGGAGGTGTTGGGAGGGGATGTACAGCAGGGCCTGGCATTGCTGGAGGAGTTGCGCCGGCAAGGCATCATTGTGGGTACAGTTTGAGGGGGTTTGGGGGGCTCCGCGCCCCGTTCGCGGCACAAGGCCGCTCCTACAAGGGATTGCGTTTCCTTGTAGGAGCGGCCTTGTGTCGCGAAAGGGCTGCAAAGCAGCCCCATTGGCATTACCTGCTGAACCGCACCCTCAGCCATTGATCGAGGCTCAACCGCCCAGCCCCTTTGAGCAGCAGTGGCAACAACGCCACCAGGTAGATCAGCGGCAACTTGAAGTTGCCAAAGCCTTGGTCGGTAATGGCATACCCTTGGGCCAGCTCGGCCAGGCTTGACCAGTGTGCCGGCCAGTGCACTGCGGCAATCGCCACCACGGTCACCACCATCAGGCCCAGTGATGCCAGCCGGGTTCCCAGCCCCAGCAACAGCAACAGTGGCAGCACCAGTTCCGCCCACATCGACAGCTGCCAGTTCAGCTCCGCAGGCAGGTGGTTGAAGGGGAATGGAAAGCTGCCTTGCAGGTCGGCGAACCAGTTGTTGCCGTTCAGCTTCTCAAGGCCGGATTCGAAAAACTCCCAGGCCAGGAACAGCCGCAGTGGCAAGTCGGCGCTCCAGGTGCCGACGTGGTCGAAGGTAGTCAGGGTGCGGGTCAAGGTGGTCATGTCGGTGTTCTCTCTCAGGGCAGGATTTCAGGTAAGTGCACGGGCGCCGCGGCGTTGCTGGCGGGCCAGCTTGGCGGTGAGCTTGACGGTGATGGCGCTGAACATCAGGGCGAACGCCAACGGGTACCAGCCGCCCATGGGGATGCGCTTGTAGAACGACAGGCAGAACACGGCCGCCAACACCCACATGCCGGTGCTGTGCAGGGCTTGCCAGGTGCGGCCACCCAACAACCGCATGGGGGCCTTGAACGAGGTGGCGGTGAGCAGCAGGAGGAACAGATAGCCGATGCTGCCGGGCAGGCTGGAGGTGAGCGTGCGGCCGGCCCAGAACAGTTCGGGGAATTGCTGGGCGTAGCGGTAGATCAGCAGGCCATGCACAGTGTGGGAGAAGGCGAACGCCAGGCCCAGGTAGCGCCGTTGCTGAAGGACATGGCGGGTGGCGGTGCCAGGCAGCAGGGTGACCAGTGATGAAGCCAGGAAGGCCAACAGGAAGAGTGCGAAGGAACTGCGCGCGGTGGCGCGGATGGCGCTGCGCAGGCCGTCAGGGTCAGGCTGGGCGGCCAGGACCACGGCAGTCATGGCCAAGGTCAGGCCGGCGAGGGTGGCGAACAGCTTCCAGCCGCTGGGCAGAGTGAGGGCTTTCATCAAGGGGGCTCCCGGTGTTTGAAGGTGTGACCGGGAGTGTGGGGGGGAGGGGTATCTGCAGTGTGTCGGGGGGGGTGGGGTTGTGTATCGGTTTGTAGTGACTGCTGTTTAGGGGCAACAGCCGTGGCTGTCACTGGAGTTCGATCTGGGCGCACAGGCCGCCGCTTTCGCGGTTGCTCAGGGTCAGCCGGCCGCCCATGGCGTGGATCAGTTGGTGGGCAATGGCTAGCCCCAGCCCGGTACCGCCAGTGCTGCGGTTACGCGAGCCTTCTACCCGGTAGAACGGCTTGAGCACTTCGTCCAGCTCGGCACCGGGGATACCAGGCCCGTTATCGAGCACGCGGATCACGGTCATGCCAGCTTCGCTGCACACCTGCAGTTCAGCGGCGCCGGCAAACTTGAGGGCGTTGTCCACCAAGTTCACCAGCACCCGGCGCAGGGCATGCGGGCGGGTTTCCAGCAGGCTGGCGGTGCTACCATGGCGCTCCACCTGGGCGCCGCTGTCCTGGTAGTCGAACACCAGGCTGTCGAGGAATGCATCCAGGTTGATCCGGCAGGGGGCTTCGGTGCTGGTGTCCATGCTGCGGGCATAGGCTACGCCTTCGCGCACCAGGTGCTCCATTTCACCCAGGTCGCTCCACAGCTTGTCCTTCTCGACCCCGTCGTCCATCACTTCGACCCGCAGTTTCATGCGCGTGATCGGCGTTTGCAGGTCGTGGGAAATGGCCGCCAGCAATTGCATACGTTCCTTGAGGTGGGCAGCGATGCGCGCTTGCAGGGCGTTGAAGGCCACCGCCGCGTAGCGCACCTCGCGCGGGCCGCTTTCATCCAGCTGCACGCCCGGTTTGTCCGGGTCGAGGTTGTCCACTGCCTGCGCCAGGCGGGTGAGGGGGCCAATGGCCAGGCGCACCGCCAGCCAGGTGCACAGCAACAGCACGGCCAGCTGGATCAGCAGCACCACGGGCAGCCAACGGGCCACCGGCACAGGCGACGGGGTTACGTCGATGGTCAGCGGCGCGCCGTCGGCCAGGCTCAGGTGCGCCTGGAAGTGGGCGTTCGGGCCGGGAATGTCCTGGAAGGTCAGGCGGTAATCGCTGCCGATGGCCTTGACGATGGATTCGGCCGCCATGGGCGGGTCACTGCTGGGCATGGCTGCGCCTGCCAGGCCTTGGTCCAGGCGGTAGCGGTAGGTGCGCCGTTCCAGGCGCGGCAGCCAGGCGGCGCGTTCGGCCGCGGGCAGGCGGTCGAGGATGGCTACCGAGGTGGCCACGTCCTGCTCCAGGTTGCTGAGCATCATCGAGCGGCTGCTGATATAGCGCTCGTAGGCCTGCAGGCCGAACGACAGGCCGTACGCCAGCACCAGGCCGGTGAAAAAGATCAGTGCCAGTCGCGAGGCCAGGGTACGTGGCCACTTCATGATGGCGACTCCAGCAGTTGTACCGGCAACGAGAACACATAGCCCTCGCTGCGCACTGTCTTGATGCAACTGGGTTCGCGGGCATCGTCACCCAGGCGTTGGCGCAGGCGGCTGACCAGCAGGTCGATGGAGCGGTCGAAGATGTCGGCTTCGCGGCCTTGGGTCAGGTTGAGCAACTGCTCCCGGCTGAGCACCCGTTGCGGGTGGTCGAGAAACACCCGCAACAGGCGGTACTCGGCGCCGCTCAGCGCCACCAGGGTGCCTTCGCTGTCGAGCAGGTGGCGTGCGGTGGTGTCCAGCCGCCATTGGCCGAAGCGGAGCAGGCGGCTGCTTTCGCTGATGGTGAGGTTGGGGGGCAACATGCGCGTGCGGCGCAGCACGGCATTGATACGGGCGAGCAGTTCGCGTGCCGAGAACGGCTTGGTGAGGTAGTCGTCGGCGCCCATTTCCAGGCCGATGATACGGTCGGTTTCATCGTTGCGGGCGGTCAGCATCAACACGGGCGTGTTGCGGTGCTTGCCAGCACGCAGTTCGCGGCACAGCAGCAGGCCATCGTCGCCGGGCATCATGATGTCGAGGACGATCAGGTCGACGCTGTTGGCTTCGAGGAAGGCACGCATCTGCCGGCCGTCGGCGACGATGCTGGTGCGCAGGCCGTTCTTCTTCAGGTAATTGCCGACCAGCTCGCGGATTTCGCGGTCGTCGTCGACGATCAGGATGTGATCGACGTGTTCCATGCGCAGCGTTCCTGTGTAAGTGGGGTTGGCGCAGTGTACCGAGCGCGTTGGCGCTTGCCTGCGGGGTTTTGTATTGCAGTGTATCTGGCGCAGGCCGAGATACAGCAGGAAGCACATCACAGTGTCGGGCGACACATGCGCGATACCTGGCAGGCGTGAAATGGCTCTCGACCGGGGAGCACGACTTCCCACACCCAAGTGTTACTCAGGAGAGATGCCATGAACGTTAAAACCTTCGCCAATGCCAGCCTGTTCGCCGTACTCAGCTTCGGCGCCATTGCCGCTCAGGCCGCCACCGCACCCATGGCGGGTGCTGGTGCCATGCAGTACCACTATGGTGAACACCTGGATGTGAAGAAAGTATTGTCGGTACAGGATGACCAGAGCAACGCGTGCGGCCTGGTAAACACCCGCATGGATTACCTGGATTCCAACGGCCAACCGCAGAGTGTGCAGTACCGCACTTACGCCACCGGCGGTTGCCATGAGAATTGATCGGCGCTTGCTGTTGAAGGTAGGTGGCATTGCCCTGGCCCTCACCGGCCTGGGCCTGGCCGGCCACCTGATGGCCCGTGACAGCTATGGCGCCATGCCGTCGCTGGCAGGTGCAACCCAGTGGCTGAATTCCGCGCCACTGGATGCCCCGGGGCTCAAGGGCAAAGTGGTGCTGGTGGACTTCTGGACCTGGGACTGCATCAACTGCCAGCGCAGCCTGCCGCATGTGAACGATTGGGCGCGGCGTTATGCCGACCAGGGGCTGGTGGTGGTCGGGGTGCATACGCCGGAGTACGACTACGAGCACGATGTGGGTACCTTGCGGGACAAGGTGGCCAGGTTAGGGATTGCATACCCGGTGGCGGTGGACAACGACCATGAGGTGTGGAATGCCTGGGGCAACCAGTTCTGGCCGGCGCATTACTTTGTCGACCGCAAGGGTCAGGTGCGCCATGTGCATTTTGGCGAGGGGGACTATGGGGGGCAGGAAAAGGTGATTCAGGCGTTGCTGGATGAAAAAGGGTGATGCCTTGTGCCGGCCTCTTCGCGGGCAAGCCCGCTCCCACACAGACAGTGCAATCAGTGAAGTTTGCGCTGTACCTGTGGGAGCGGGCATGCCCGCGAAGAAGCCAACATTCGTCTATCAGGTAAAGCTGGCAAAATGCGCTTGCATCCGCGCCGCATCCGCCTGCCGCCCGCTGAACAGCTCGAACGCCTTGACCGCCTGGAACACCGCCATGTTGCTGCCATCCAGCGTGCGGCAACCCAGTGCCCGGGCCGCCCGCAGCAGTTCGGTCTCCAGCGGGAAGTAAATGATCTCGGCCACCCACAAGCGCGCATGCAACAGTTCCACCGGCAGCGGTGTACCCGGCAGCTTGGCCATGCCCACTGGCGTAGTGTTCACCAGCCCGTCGGCCTCGGCCAAGGCTGTGGCCAGGTCGGTGCCGACAACCGCACGCCCGGCACCGAAATGGGTGTTCAGGTTATCGACCAAAGCCTGCGCCCGGGCTGCGTCCACTTCAAACAGCACCAGTCGCTCGACGCCCTCAGCCAGCAGGGCATGAGCCACGGCCGAACCTGCTCCACCAGCCCCCATCTGCACAACCTGGCGCCGTGCTACGTCGGGCAGGCCACGGCGCAAGCCTTCGGCAAAGCCCAGGCAGTCGGTGTTGTGGCCGACCCGCTTGCCGTCCTTGAGCACAACGGTATTTACCGCGCCGATGCCGCGTGCTTCGTCCGACAGCTCGTCGAGCAACGGCAGGATCGCCTGCTTGAACGGGTAGGTGATATTAAGGCCGGTGAAACCGGTGTGCTGCGCGGCATCGAGCAGCCCGGGCAAGGCGCTGTCTTCGAGTTGCAGCGCGTCGGCGTCGATCAACCGGTACAGGTAGCGAAGGGCCTGGGCATCACCTTCATGCTCATGCAGGGCAGGGGTGCGCGACAGCTGGATGCCACGGCCAATCAGGCCGGCAAGGATGGCTTGCTGGCTCATGCAAGGCGCTCCTGGAACAGTTCGGCAAAGTGGCTGAGGGCCATGCGGTAGCCATGGCTGCCCAGGCCGCAGATCACGCCCACGGCGATGGACGATACGAATGACAGGTGGCGGAACGGTTCGCGCTTGTGCACGTTGGACAAGTGCACCTCGATGACGGGCAGTTCGCTGGCCACCAGGGCGTCGCGAATGGCCACCGAGGTGTGGGTCCAGGCGCCGGGGTTGATCACGATACCGGCGCAGCGGTTGCGGGCGGCGTGGATCCAGTCGATCAGTTCGCCTTCGTGGTTGGTCTGGCGGAATTCGATTTCCAGGCCGTGGGAATGGGCAGTGTCGGCACAGCTTCGGGCCAGGTCCGCAAGGGTTTCGTGGCCATATTGTGCAGGCTCGCGGGTGCCCAGCATGTTCAGGTTGGGGCCGTTGAGCACGAGAATAAGGGGCTTCATGACGGGCATCACTTTGTTGTTGTTGGATGCGCGTAGTTTTGTACTGACTGGTTAGTTTCGTCAATTGGACTAGATCGTCGCACCGGGAAAGTGGGCGATTATCGAACGCAGTCAAACCTTACAAAATTGTAATTTTCCCGACACCGCCCCGATAAGCACGGCTTTCTACAGTGCCTCGCCTACATGCGTCGACGAGGATTTGTTCGTGCCCATCCCCCGCAAGATCGCCTTGCTCTGCCTGTTGCTGGCCAGCGCCACCAGCGCCCAGGCCAGCCAGAGCCTGAGCCTGCCCCAGGCGCTCGCCGCCGCCTTTGCCCAGAACCCGGAGCTGGCCGCCGCGGGTCGTGAGCTGGGCATCGCCGACGGCGAGCGGCGCCAGGCCGGCTTGATCCCCAACCCTGAGCTGTCCTGGGAGGTCGAGGACACCCGCCGCAGCACCAGCACCACCACCGTTACCCTTAGCCAGCCGCTGGAGCTAGGCGGCAAGCGCGGCGCACGTATCGCGGTGGCCGGCAGCGGTCAGGCGATTGCCCAGCTCGACCTGGAGCGCCAGCGCAATGGCCTGCGTGCCGATGTGGTGCAGGCCTTCCACGCTGCCCTGCGCGCGCAGACCGCGCTGGAACTGGCGCAGCAGTCGCAGGCCCTGACCGAGCGCGGGCTGCGGGTGGTACAGGGGCGTGTCACTGCTGGTCAGTCATCGCCTGTCGAGGCCACCCGTGCCCACGTACAACTGGCCCAGGCCCAGGCCGAAGTGCGGCGGGCGCAAACCCAACGCAGCGTGGCCTATCAGGCCTTGGCGCGCTTGACCGGCAGCCCGCTGGCAGCGTTCGACCAGTTGCAGGCGGCCAACCTTTCACCAGGCGTCGCGCCCAGTGCCGACAGCTTGCTCGGCCAGGTCGAACAAACGGCCGAATGGCGCCTGGCCGCCGCCCAGGTCGAGCGCGGCGATGCCACGTTGGGCTCGGAAAAGGCCCAGCGCATTCCCAACCTCACCGTCAGCCTTGGTAGCCAGTACAGCCGCGAAGACCGGGAGCGGGTCAATGTGGTTGGCCTGTCGATGCCCTTGCCGTTGTTCGACCGCAACCAGGGCAATGTGCTGGCCGCCGCACGCCGTGCCGACCAGGCGCGTGACCTGCGCAACGCCGTGGACCTGCGCCTGCGCAGCGACACCCGTAGCGCCGTCAGCCAATGGCAGACAGCGATGCAGGAGGTGGACGCCTACGACCGCACCATCCTGCCGTCTGCACAGCAGGCCGTGGACACCGCCACCCGTGGTTTCGAAATGGGCAAGTTCGCTTTCCTCGATGTACTCGACGCCCAGCGCACGCTGATCGAGGCCCGAGGGCTGTATCTGGACGCGCTGGCTTCGGCGACCGACGCGCGGGCGCAGGTCGAGCGGATTTACGGCGACCTCGATGGCCTGAGCAACCAATTGAACAGCAGGAGCAACAATGACTAACCCACGCAAAATAGCCCTTCTGGTCGCCGCCATGGCTGCGCTTGGCCTCGGTGGCCTGGCCTTTACCGGCAACCTGGGCCAGGCGTCGAAGGCTGAAGCCCGGCACGACGATCACGGCGAAGACAGCCATGGCCATGGCGCCGAGAAAACCGCCGAAGGCCACGAAGAAGAGGGGCATGGCGAAGAAGAGGGCCAGCTGCACCTGTCCATTGCCCAGATCGAAGCTGCCGGTGTGCAGCTGACTGCCGCCGGCCCGCGTGAACTGGGTACCGCCATCAGCTTCCCGGGGGAAATCCGCTTCGACGAAGACCGCACTGCCCATGTCGTGCCCCGTGTGCCCGGCGTGGTAGAAGCCGTGCAGGCTGAGCTGGGCCAGGCGGTCAAGCGTGGCCAGGTACTGGCGGTGATCGCCAGCCAGCAGATCTCGGACCTGCGCAGCGAACAGCAGGCCGCCCAGCGCCGCCTGGAACTGGCACGCCTGACGTTCCAGCGCGAACAGCAGCTGTGGCAGGAACGCATCAGCGCCGAACAGGATTACCTGCAGGCGCGCCAGGCGTTGCAGGAGGCCGAAATTGCCTTGGCCAACGCCCGGCAGAAAGTCGCCGCCGTGGGCCCGGCCGGTGCCGGCAATCGCTACGAGTTGCGGGCGCCCTTTGATGCCGTAGTGGTGGAGAAGCACTTGACGGTGGGCGAGGTGGTCGACGAGACCAGCAATGCGTTCACCCTGTCGGACCTGAGCCGGGTCTGGGCCACCTTTGCTGTCGCCCCGCGTGACCTAGACAAGGTGGTGACCGGCCGCAAGGTCACCGTCAGCGCCCCGGACCTGGGCGCCCAGGTCGAGGGCAAGGTCAACTACGTTGGCAGCCTGCTCGGCGAGCAGAACCGGGCCGCCACCGTGCGTGCCACCCTGGCCAACCCCAACGGCGCCTGGCGCCCCGGGCTGTTCGTCAATGTTGCAGTCAGTGTCGAGCGCTTCAATGCCGCCGTGGTGGTGCCGGAAAGCGCCCTGCAAACCTGGGAGGAACAGACGGTGGTGTTTGCCCGCACCGAGCAAGGCTTCGAGGCACGCCCGGTAAAGGCCGGCCGCCGCGATGCCGGCCAGGTGGAAATCATCAGCGGCCTGGCCGCCGGTACCCAGGTGGCCGCCGCTGGCAGCTTTGTCCTCAAGTCGGAACTGGGCAAGGGCTCGGCCGAGCACAGCCATTGATCACGGGGACTCCTGCATGTTCGAACGCCTGATCCAATTTGCCATCGAGCAGCGCCTGGTGGTGATGCTGGCCGTGGTCCTGATGGCCGCGGTGGGTATCCACAGCTACCAGAAACTGCCGATCGACGCTGTACCGGACATCACCAACGTCCAGGTGCAGATCAACACCGCCGCGCCCGGCTACTCGCCGCTGGAGACCGAGCAGCGCATCACCTTCGCCATCGAGACGGCCATGGCCGGCCTGCCTGGGCTGAAGCAGACCCGTTCGCTGTCGCGCTCGGGCCTGTCGCAGGTCACGGTCATTTTCGATGATGGCACCGACCTGTTCTTCGCGCGTCAGCTGGTCAACGAGCGCCTGCAAGTGGCCCGCGAGCAATTGCCCGAAGGGATCGAAGCAGGCATGGGGCCGATTTCCACCGGCCTGGGCGAGATCTTCCTGTGGACCGTGGAAGCCGAACAGGGCGCCCTGAAGGAGGACGGCACGCCGTACACGCCGACCGACCTGCGGGTGATCCAGGACTGGATCATCAAGCCGCAGTTGCGCAATGTGCCAGGGGTGGCCGAAGTGAACAGCATCGGTGGCCACGCCAAGCAATACCTGATTGCACCAGAGCCCAAGCGACTGGCGGCCTACAAGATTACCCTCAACGACCTGATCGCGGCGCTGGAGCGCAACAACGCCAACGTGGGTGCCGGTTACATCGAGCGCAACGGCGAGCAGTTGCTGATCCGGGCACCCGGCCAGGTAGCCTCGGCCGCAGACATCGCCAATATCGTCATTTCCAGCGTCGACGGCACACCGATTCGCGTCAGCCATGTGGCCGAGGTTGGCCTGGGCGAAGAGCTGCGCTCGGGTGCGGCCACCGAGAATGGCCGGGAAGTGGTGCTGGGCACGGTGTTCATGCTGATTGGCGAGAACAGCCGTACGGTGTCCCAGGCAGTTGCCGCCAAACTGGTCGAGATCAACCGCAACCTGCCCAAGGGCGTGGTGGCGGTGACGGTGTACGACCGCACCAACCTGGTGGAAAAAGCCATCGCCACGGTAAAGAAGAACCTGGTCGAAGGCGCCATCCTGGTCATCGCCGTGCTGTTCCTGTTCCTGGGTAACATCCGTGCCGCGCTGATCACCGCCATGGTCATCCCGTTGTCGATGCTGTTCACCTTTACCGGCATGTTCAGCAACAAGGTCAGTGCCAACCTGATGAGCCTGGGGGCGCTGGACTTCGGCATCATTGTCGACGGTGCCGTGGTCATCGTGGAAAACGCCATCCGCCGCCTGGCCCACGCCCAGCAACGGCATGGCCGCATGCTCACCCGCAGCGAGCGCTTCCATGAAGTGTTTGCCGCAGCCCGCGAGGCGCGCCGGCCGCTGATCTACGGGCAGCTGATCATCATGGTGGTGTACCTGCCGATCTTTGCCCTGACCGGGGTCGAGGGCAAGATGTTCCACCCCATGGCCTTTACCGTGGTCATGGCCCTGCTGGGTGCGATGATTCTCTCGGTCACCTTCGTGCCGGCAGCCATTGCCCTGTTCGTTACCGGCAAGGTCAAGGAAGAAGAAGGCCTGGTGATGCGCACGGCGCGCCAGCGCTATGCCCCGGTGCTGGCCTGGGTGCTGGGCCGGCGCAAGCTGGCGTTTGCCGCGGCGGCCACTTTGGTGCTGCTGTCCGGAGTAATGGCCAGCCGCATGGGCAGCGAGTTCATCCCCAGCCTCAGCGAGGGTGACTTTGCCTTGCAGGCGTTGCGCGTGCCGGGTACCAGCCTGTCGCAGTCGGTGGACATGCAACAGCGCCTGGAGCGGGCGATCATCGCCCAGGTGCCGGAAGTGGAGCGGGTGTTTGCGCGTACCGGCACCGCCGAGATCGCCTCCGACCCGATGCCGCCGAACATTTCCGACGCCTATGTGATGTTGCGCCCGCGCGAGCAGTGGGTAGACCCGGGCAAACCGCGTGACGAACTGATCGCCGAGGTTCAACGTGCGGCCGCCAGCGTACCGGGCAGCAACCACGAACTGTCGCAGCCTATCCAGTTGCGTTTCAACGAGCTGATTTCCGGGGTGCGCAGCGATGTGGCGGTTAAGCTGTTCGGTGATGACATGGACGTGCTCAACCGCACCGCCGCGCAGATCGCCAGCAGCTTGCAAGGGGTGCCGGGTGCATCCGAGGTGAAGGTTGAGCAGACCACCGGCCTGCCGGTGCTGACCATCGACATCGACCGCGACAAGGCGGCCCGTCACGGCCTGAACGTGGGTGATGTGCAGGATGCCATCGCGATTGCAGTGGGGGGCCGCACGGCGGGCACGCTGTATGAAGGCGATCGCCGTTTCGACATGGTGGTGCGCCTGCCCGAAACCTTGCGTACCGATGTGGACGGCTTGGGCAGCCTGCTGATTCCGGTACCGGCCAGTGCCGCTGCGGGCGCTGCGCAAATTGGCTTCATCCCGTTGTCGCAGGTGGCCACGTTGAACCTGCAACTGGGGCCTAACCAGGTCAGCCGCGAAGATGGCAAGCGGGTGGTGGTGGTCAGTGCCAATGTGCGAGGGCGTGACCTGGGCTCGTTCGTGAAGGATGCCGAACAGACGCTGATACAGCAGGTGCAGATTCCACCGGGTTACTGGACGCGCTGGGGGGGGCAGTTCGAGCAGTTGCAGTCGGCGGCCGAGCGTTTGCAGGTGGTGGTGCCGGTGGCCCTGCTGCTGGTCATGGCGCTGTTGCTGATGATGTTCAACAACCTCAAGGATGGCCTGCTGGTGTTCACCGGTATTCCGTTTGCCCTGACCGGCGGGGTGCTGGCGCTGTGGTTGCGGGATATTCCGCTGTCCATTTCTGCGGGGGTGGGGTTTATTGCCTTGTCGGGGGTGGCGGTACTCAACGGGCTGGTGATGATCGCCTTTATCCGCAGCCTGCGCGAAGAAGGGCGCCCGCTGCGGGTAGCGGTTGAGGAAGGTGCGCTGACGCGCTTGCGGCCGGTGCTGATGACGGCGCTGGTGGCTTCGCTGGGGTTCATTCCGATGGCGTTGGCGACCGGCACCGGGGCTGAGGTGCAGCGGCCGCTGGCGACGGTGGTGATTGGCGGGATCTTGTCTTCTACCGCGTTGACGTTGCTGGTGTTGCCGGCGTTGTACCAGTGGGCTTATCGGCGCGAAGAGCAGCAGGAGGGCTGACATCCTGGGGCCGCTTTGCGGCCCATCGCGACACAAGGCCGCTCCTACAGGACATGCGATCCCCTGTAGGAGCGGCCTTGTGTCGCGATGGGCTGCGCAGCAGCCCCACGATTTCAGATACTGCGACGAATCCCAGGGTGTACACCGTCCGACCCCACCTCATCATGCAACGATATCCGCGAAGTCTCCGGCAACGCCAACCCGCCCACCAACGCCACCAGCGCAATCACCACCAGGTAGAACGCCGGTGCCAGGCTGCTGCCGGTCTGCCCGATCAGCCATGTTGCCACCAGCGGCGCGGTACCGCCAAACAGCGTATAGGCCACGTTGTAGGTAATCGCCGACGCGGTATAGCGGGTTCGGGTAGGGAAACTTTCCGACAGCAACGCCGCGGTCACCACGCCACTGCACAGCGCCCCCACCGCCAGCAGGATCACCCCGATCAGCGCGCCGGACATCGAGCCCGAGCTGGCCAACCAGTACGCCGGGAACACGCACAGCATCACCCACAGGCAGGTAAAGCCGATGGTCTTGCGCCGCCCCACGCGGTCCGAGAACGCCCCGGCCAGCGGGCAGCCAACGGCGGCGAACAACAGCGCCACGGTGGTCACCAGCAGCGATTGCGCGCGGGTCAGGTTGCCCACCAGTTGCAGGTAGGTGGCGAAGTAGGTGGTGAACATGTAGAACGACAGCGCGGTCAGCGAGATGAACGCCCCCAGGTTGCGAATGACCCGGCCATGGTTGCGCAGGGTTTCCTTGAGCGGTGAGTGCTCGTGCTCCTTGCCCTGGGCGACGGCTTGGCGAAATGCCGGGGTTTCTTCCATGCGCCAGCGCAGGTACAAGCCAACCAGCCCCAGCGGTGCGGCGATCAGGAACGGCACGCGCCAACCCCAGGCATTCATCGCTTCGGCCGACAGGCTGGCCTCCAGGCCATAGGCAATTACGGCGGCGCAGGCAAAGGCGGAAAAGGTCGAGACCGGCACGAAGCTGCCATAGAAGGCCCGCTTGTCGCTGGGCGCGTGCTCCATCAGGTAGGCGCAGGCCCCGGCGTACTCGCCACCGGCAGAAAAGCCTTGCAGGCAACGCGCCAGGGTTAGCAGCGCAGGGGCGGCCAGGCCGATGCTGGCGTAGGTGGGCAGCAAGCCGATCAGGGTGGTGGAGCCTGCCATCAAGAGGATGGTCAGCGACAGGATGCGCTTGCGCCCCAGGCGGTCGCCCAGCGCACCGAACACGATCCCGCCCAGCGGGCGCAGGGCAAAGGCCACGGCGAACACCGCAAAGGTCTTGAGCAAGGCCACGCTGGTGTCTTCGCTGGCAAAGAACTGGCTGGCGATCAGCGTGGCGAGAAAACCATAGACGGCAAAGTCGAACCATTCGACGAAGTTGCCGATTGCCGAGGCGGCGATCACCCGGCGCAAGGTGGCGGGGGATACCTCATGAGGTGCAGACATGCGGGAGCTCTCCGGTTCCATTGGCAGCCATGATGAACGTGGCGCGGTCGGGCCGCGCCATCATTTGTTGTGCTTGCCAGTAGATCGCCGGGCGCCGTAGGGCGCTTTGTCGAGGGCGACCTCGGGATACCTGATTCAACCGCTGTGGCGGTTTACAGCCGGCCCACTTTCCAGGGGGCGTACTCCAGTTCACTGTAACCCTTGGCCTGGCCGTGCGCGTCGGTGCTGAAGCCAGGCAGCTGGCTCAGGTTCAGCGCCATGCAGCGGCTGTTCAGTTCGGCCTGCAGTTTGCCATCGAGGCGGAAATCATCTGGCCGGTTCGGGTGGGGGTAAATCTGTACCAGGCAGCCCTGGACGTTGCCCTGTGCGTTTGCTTCGTAGTAGAGCGAGGCCCTGCCAATGCTGTCTACCGGCTGGTCGCGGAACAGGTGCTGCCAGAAGAATTCGCGCTGTGCATTGGCCTGGCGCCTTGCGGTGTCGGGTGCCTGGGCGTATGAAGGCAGCACCACGAACATCGGCGCCCGTACTTCCACCGTGCCGTCCTCATCGCGCATCGACTTGGGCACCACGGGGTAGATGGTCTTCCAGCACTGCGCCTCGACCATGCTTGCCAACGCGTTGAAGTCCGAGCGGACAAGGTCGGCAGGCAATACCGTTTCGTATTTCATCGGTGGCTTGCTGGCTTTGCAACTGGTGGGCGCGGAGTTCCGGTCGAGTTTGACATCCAGCATGACCACGCCGATCTGCTTGCCTGTATCGGCTGTGGCAATGCCCAGCCTCAGGACGTTTTGCATGTCGCTGACGAATGCCTGGCGCGCCTGTTTGTCTTCCTCGGAGGCAGGCCGGTTCTGGCAACCTGCCAAGGCGATGAGTGCGGCAGCCATGATTGCCGGAGACAACGATCTGAACACAGAAACTTCCTTGATGTGATGGAGCCGGCCTACATGCCGGCGTTGTTGAGAACCAATATTATCACTCAAACTGCCCGATACTTTTGTGTAGTTGTTGTGGAGAATCGGGGGAGCCTGAAACCTGCAAGGTACCTGTGGGAGCGGGCGTGCCCGCTCCACAGGGAACCACGCTTGCGCTTAGAAACGCATGTCCACCGCCAGCTCGAAGGTGCGCGGTGGCCCCATGTAGTACTGGCTGTTGTAGGCCTGCTTGGCATACACCTCGTCGGTCAGGTTGCGCACCCGCCCGGTCAGCGTGGTGTGTTCATCCAGCCGGTAGCGGGCGAACGCGCCGAACAGGGTGTAGGCCGGGGCCTTGAGGCTGTTGGCGTTGTCGGCATACACCGAGCCCACGTAGCGCCCATCCGCGCCCACCGACCAGGCCGGTGACAAGCTGTAGGTCAGCCACAGGTTGGCGACATTGGCCGGTACGTTGGTCGGTGCATTGCCCTTGCGTGACACCGACACGCCGTTGACCGCTTCGTTGAACTCATCGTATTGCGCGTCGACGTAGGCGTAGTTGGCTTCGGCCAGCAACTTCGGGGTGACTTGCAGGCGCCCGGACAGTTCGACCCCGCGCGAGGTCTGCTGCCCGGCCTGCACCGTCAGGTTGGCGTCGTTCGAGTCACGCACGGCAAAGTCCTTGCGCACGATCTGGTACAGCGCCAGCGTGGCCGCACCGCGCCCGTCGAGGAAGTCGAACTTGCTGCCCACTTCCCATTGCTCGCCCTTGGACAGGTCGAACAGCCCGACATTGGAGTAGGTCGCCGCCGCCAGCGAACCGGCGGGCAGGTCGGCGGAGGTGCTGTACTGCGCATACAGGCTGGCCGAAGGCGTCAGCGCATAGGTCAGGCCGATGCGCCCGGACAGCGGTTCCCAGCGCCGCTCGAAGTAGGCCGGTGAGGTGGGTGTCACTGCGCCGTAGTTGGTGACTTCCATGTCCAGGTAGTCGTAGCGCAAGGCGGTCAGCAGCGCCAGGCGCTCGGTGAGTTGCAGGCGGTTCTCGGCAAACACCGCACGGTTGGTCACCTCGTGGCGGCGTTGCTTGGTCAGGCCGGCGTTCACGCCCGGGATGTCATTGAAGCTGCCGGGGTCGAAGTGATCGGCATCGACCACATCGCTCCAGCTACCCGAGGTGGGGTACAGGGTCTGGCGCATGCGCGAGTATTCCAGCCCCAGCGACCATTGGCTGGCCAGGCCGAACAACTGGTTGTCGTGGCGCAGCTCGATGCGGTCGCCCAGCAGGTTCTGGTCGTGGCGTTGCAGGTAAGGGCTGCTGCGTTGCACCTGGCCATCGCGGGTGTAGGCGTAGCGTTCAAGGTTGCGGTAGTCGCGCTGGGCGTTGTAGTGGTAAAGCGTGTTCTGCACGCTGGTGCTGTCGCTGACCTGGTAGTCGAGGATCGAGCGTAGCCAGCGTACCCGTTGCTCATAGCGGCCGTCAGCGACGTTGTAGTTTTCGAAGCGGCGGCTGTTGTCGATCTTCATGGTGCTGCGCCCGGGCAGGATCGGCGAGCCCCAGTAGGGGCTGTCTTCGCGGTCTTCTTGGTACTCCAGCGCCAGGGTGTGGGTGAGGTTGGGGGCCAGGTCGCTGAGCAGCGAAAAAGCCAGGCTGTCGGTGTGCCGTTCGTTGCGGTCGACGTAGCCGTTGCCATGCCCACGGCTGAAGTCCAGGCGCATGAAGTGGCGGGCATCGGCGGGGTTGCTGGCCAGTGCCTGGTTGATACCGAACGCCACCTCGCTTTCGTCGAAACTGCCATAGCGTATGCGCCCGTCAATGATCTGCTGGTCGCGGCTGGCGAGCTTGGTGATGTAGTTGATCGAACCGCCCACTGCGCCTGCGCCATGCAGGAACGAAGATGGCCCGCCAATCAGCTCGACGCGGTCGAGCACCCAGGCATCCACGGGCCGGGTAGCACTGCTGTAGCCCAGGTTGATGCCGTTGTACAACTGGGTGACCTGGTTCTGGGTGAAGCCGCGGTAGGCGACGAAGCCGCCAAAACCCGGGTTGGCCGAGGCATTCACCCCGGTCATGGCGTTGACCACGTCCTGGCTGTCCTTGGCACCGCGTTCTTCGATCAGGCGGCGGTCCGAGACGCTGACCGAGGCAGGTGTTTCTCGCGCAGTCAGGCCCAGGCGCGAGCCGGTGCGGATCGGCTCGTCCAGTTGTACGCCGGTGGCGGCGTCGCGCTCGCCGTCGATGGTGGTGGCGCCCAGTTCCACGGGGGCGTTTTCAGCGCAGGCAAAGCTGCAGGTGCCCATCAGGAGCACCAGGGAGGTTTTGCGAAGCATGTTGGTGTGTCTTCCACGCAAAGGTCATGGCTGACGGCGAGCGCGCACGCAGGCGCGCCCGGCTGAGGTCAGGCGAAATGAAGTACGGCTGCGGGAAAGACGCTGGGGGAGGCGCGGGGGTTGAGGGCGGGGCGTTGATAGCGCGGTGGCGGCTGCGCCCAACTGCGCACGACAATGGGCGAGGTGGCCACGGCCTGCGACGGGGCGAACGACCAGCCGCCGCTGCTGAGTGGTACGGCCAGGCCGAACGAGGAGCACACCGGGCAGTCGAGTTGGGCCATGTGCTGGTCACCACCCGCGCCGTCCAGGTCGATGGCCACGCCGTGCTCGCTGTTGACCGAGCAGAAGCCACCTTCCAGGCCAGCCAGACGCAGGCCGCCCATCTGGCCATGGTGCAGGCCGCACAGCAACAGGCTGAACAGGACGCTGGCATAGAGCGTCCAGGCCGTCAGTGCGCGTGTATGGCGGGTGGTTTTCATGGCGGGGAATCTACCATTCGGATGAACGGTCGGGTAGCTCTTTTGCGTCGGGATTTTGGGGCTGCGTTGCAGCCCGTCGCGACACAAGGCCGCTCCTACAGGATCGCGTCACATTGCGGCTGTCGCGATCCTTTGTAGGAGCGGCCTTGTGTCGCGAAAGGGGCGCAAAGCGCCCCCAAGGTCTGTCAGGCCGCCCGCTCCAGCACATCCAGCAAATCGACAAACTCCATCGCCAGCTTGTGCCGTGGCGCCAGGTGCACCAATGGCACCGACGCCTGGTGCGATTCACGCATCTTGATCGAACTGCTCAGGTACACCGGCAGCACGGGCAAACCTTCGCCGCGCAACTGGTCGACCAGGGTCTGGTGCAGGGCAGTGCGCCCGGCAAACTGGTTGACCACTACGCCCTCCACTTGCAGCGCCGGGTTGTGGTCCTGGCGCAGTTCTTCGACCTCGGCCATGACACTGTGCAGGGCCTGGCGCGAGAAGCTGTCGCAGTCAAACGGGATAAGCAGGCGCTCGGCCGCCACCAGCGCGCTGAAGGTGTAGAAATTGAGCGCCGGCGGGGTGTCGATGTAGATCCGTTCGTAGTCCTCGCCAAGCTCCACCAGCAGCTTGCGCAGTTTGTTGATCTTGAACTTGCTCTCCAGCTTGCTTTGCAGGTCGCTGAGATCGGGGCTCGCGGTAACCAGGTGCAGGTTGCTGTAGCGGGTTTCGGTGATTGCCACGCGGTGCTTCTTGCCAGCGGCGGTGACCGGCGACAAGGTCTGGCGGAAGAAATCGGCGATGCCGGCAGGTATGGCGTCGTTGACCAGGCCGGTCAGGTAGTAGGTGGCATTGGCCTGCGGGTCGAGGTCGACCAGCAAGGTGCGGTAGCCCTCGGCGGCACTGGCGGCGGCGAGGTTGCAGGCGATGCTGGATTTACCGACGCCACCTTTCTGATTGAAAACCACACGACGCATGAGATGCTCATCCATGAAGAGAAAATGTCAGGTTGGGGTCAATCCTATGACGGCAACACGACAGTTTTATGACAAGCATTGTTACAACTGCAGGTTTCGTACTTGCCTGTGCCGGCCTCTTCGCGGGCTTGCCCGCTCCCAAAGGTACTACACAAGTTTCAAACCCTGAGCAGAACCCTGTGGGAGCGGGCAAGCCCGCGAAAGGGCCGGCACAGAAGAAACAAGAAACTCAGCCAACCACCAGCCGATTGCGCCCCTCCTGCTTGGCCCGGTAAAGCGCCCGGTCAGCCTCGCCCAATGCCTGCACAGGCTCACCACCAGCCTCGCCGTCCCAGCGCGCCACCCCCAGCGAAATGGTGACCCCACCCACAGGCTCCACCGGCGTATCCTGAACCGTGACGCGCAGCCGTTCTGCCACTGCCGCCGCCGCCTCCAGGCTGGCCCCCGGCAACAGCATCAAGAACTCCTCGCCGCCGGTGCGGCACAGCAGGTCACCCTCGCGGCAACAACGGCGCATCAGCTCTGCCAGCTTTCGCAGCACCTGGTCACCGACGTCGTGCCCATGGTTGTCGTTGACCCGCTTGAAATGGTCGATGTCCAGCGCAATGGCCGCAAATGCCCGCCCTTCGGCCTCCAGCAACGACAGGCTGAGCTCCATGCTGCGGCGGTTGCCGAGACCGGTCAGCGGGTCTGTCTGGGCGTCGCGGTTGAGCCGGCCGATGCGTTCCTGCAGCAGGTTCAGCCCGAACAGCAGGGCGCGCTTGAGTTCGGCGGCCTCGAAGTACCAGGCCCGCACGCGATGCAAGCGCTCGGCGGTGCCTGCGTGGTCCATCGAGCGGGCGCCGGCCGCCAGCTGCCACAGTGGCCGGGCGATGGTCATGGCCAGCCACCACAGCAGCAGGCAGCCCACCAGCGCCAGGGGCGCAGACGTGCCCACCACGTTGAGCACCAGGTGGCTCAGTGGCGTTACTGTCTGTGCCAGCGGTTGCTGCGCCACTACACCCCAGCCGGCGCTGGGTACGGTGGCGAAGCCAGCAAGCATTTCAACACCTTGGCTGTTGATCAGCTTTCGGGTACCGCTGTCCAGGGTCGCCAGCTGGTCGACCAGCGTATTGCCGGTCACTACCGTGCCCACCCGCTGGCTGTCGGGGTGGTACAGCAGGCGGCGGTTGCGGTCGACCACATACAGGTACGAACCGTCCTTGTAGAAGTGCTCGCCCAGCAGGCTGTTGAGGATGTTGCGCTCACGCAGGTACAGGCTGCCGCCGACATACCCCAGGTAGCGGCCACTGCTATCAAGAATGGGTTGTGACAGCGCCACCACCAGGTTGTCGGCAGCGGACACGTAGGGTGTGGACACCAACCGACGCCGTTCGCGCAGCGCCTCCTGAACGCCGGGTGACTGCATGCGGCTGCCAACCAGGTGCCTCAGTGGGGCGGGGGAAATTGCCAGCAGCACGCCGTCGGCATCGAGTACGAACGTGGAGTTGAAAGCCATGCTCTGGCCCAGTACACGGTCAGTCTCTGCCTGCATGGCCTGGGCATCAGCCAGTTGCCGACCCTGTACACCCGCGCTAAACGAAAGTTGTTGAAGCGCGTTACCGATAAAGGTTTCGGTGATGGCTGCGAGCTTCGCTGCGTATACCCGGTTGGCTTCCAGCGCGTGGTCGATCAGCAACTGGCGCTGCACCCGGTAGCTGGCAAAATAGCTGGCGCACAGCATGACCAACGCAGTGAGGGCGCAGAGCACCAGAATGAGTGTGCGCAGATCCAGGCGCAGTCCGTGCTTGGCGTGTGGCAATCCTGACCTCGAGGTATCGGGTAAAGGCTACGAAATGGCAATGACCTTGCGTGCCGCGTTCAAGAACCTGCCTTTTCCAGCGCATCCAGTTCGTCTTCCACCTGTTGCATACGCTGCTCGACCAAGGCCTGCACCTTTGCATCGCGTGCTGTTTCGCGCATCAGGGCCGTGAGTTTTTCGCTCAGGTGCTTGCCGGCTTCGGTGTTTTCCAGGGCGCGCGCCTTGGCCGGGTCCTGGGTGGCAGCAACGATGGTGGCGAACTCGGCGTCGCTGAAGTTCTTTTCGCTGTACAGCCGGAACAGGTCCTGGCGCTGGTCCTCGACGGTGAGGTGCTTGCGCAGTACATCCTGGATGGTGGCTTGTGACAGCTGCGGGTGGGTACGGCCAAGCAACGCGGCCATGCGCTCGATGTTGTGCGTATAGGCGTCCTGCAGCGGAAGCTGGGCAAGGATCTGCTCTTCACGGGAGGGCTTCTGGTCACAGGCGGTGAGGGCGGCAGTCAGCAGCAGGGGCAACAGCAACTTCTGGAAGCGAGGCATGGCGTGGCCTGGTCGGGCAGTGAAGACGGCCGATTATACCGATCTGCGCCTGGCCAGGCGCGCTTTGTGATTTGCCTTGTGCGGCGTGCTGGGGTAGAACCGTGGCCTCCAACCATTGCCAGCAGCCCCATGCCGAACTGGACCTTGCAACCTGTGGCGCGCACCGCCATTGCCGAAGTCGTCGCATTTGTCGACAGCGCTCGCCGCGAGCTGTTCCCGATGCTTGCCCAGGCGCCATTACCGCGCGACCTTGCGCACTTTGCAGACGCCTACCTGGACGGTGCGGGATGCTTTCTTGAAGCCCGTGATGAAGGGCGGCTGGTCGCGGTGATCGGTTACCTGCCCTATGACCACCGTTTTGCCCAGCTTGATTACCATGCTGAGCGGGTTGTCGAGGTGGTCCGCCTGTTCGTGCTGCCGGCCTACCGCAGGCATGGCCTGGCTGGCGCGTTGTTCGCTGCCTTGCGCGCGCGGGCGGAACAGGCGGGTATCGGCTGCCTGTACCTGCATACGCATCCGTTTCTGCCGGGTGCGATTGCGTTCTGGGAGCGGCAAGGGTTTGCGGTGGTGGATGTGGAACAAGACCCGGTCTGGCAGACCACGCACATGCAACTGCAATTACGCTGACTTGTGGGAAAGTGCCTACAACGGCGCCTTGGACGTGACCAACGCGTTCATTTCAAAAGCGGCCCGGCTTGCTTACCTTCCTGTGTGCACCGCTGACTCATTGCACCCAAGGGAGATTCTTGATGCCATACATGGCCCTGTACAAACTCAAGCTGCTGGACGAATTCGAAGACCGCGCTGACCCGTGGACCTTCGGTGATTTCGAGAACAGGCTGGCGGAACTGTGGCGTGGCGCGTCACGTCACGACGCCAAAGGCATCATCAACATGGCCCACAAGGAGGGGCGCTGGCCAAAGGCTGTGAAACGCTACTTGCTGACCAATTATCGGGTGTTTGGCAATGTCAGTTCCGAGCTGGCGCGGACGTTTGCCGAGGTGGTGGTGATGATGAGTGAGCAGGAGAGGGCGGAGTGGGGGCTGCTGCCTGTTGGCAGTTCGGTTGCGTGAAAGATCCTGGGGCCGCTTCGCGGCCCTTTCGCGACACAAGGCCGCTCCTACAGGGATCGCGCAACCCGGTCTATCAGAACCCACCCGACAACGGCCACTCCACCGCCAACCGTATCTGGTCGCCGTCCAGTTCCGCCTGCGCCGTGTTCCCCCGGTGTACGTTATGCCGCACCGAGAACGTCGTCCCCTTGGCCTTGCCACTCTGCACCACGTAGCGCGCCTCCAGGTCTCGCTCCCAATGCTTGCCGCCCTTGCCATACTCCAGGTACGCATACCCACCATTGGGGTCGACATGTGTGCCGTCGATATCGAACCCGCGCACGTACAACGCCGTCAGGTTCAACCCCGGTACCCCATAAGCCCCCATGTTCAGGTCATAACGTGCCTGCCATGACTTCTCGTTCGGTGCGTTGAAGTCCGACATCTGCACGGCGTTGGCAATGAAAATTGCCCCACGCGTCACGTAGTCGAACGGGGTGTTGCCGTCTACCTGCTGCCAGCCCAGGCTGAAACCGTGCGGCCCCTGGTTGTAGCGCGAGACCAGGCTCCAGGTGGTGTTGTCGATGCGCCCGGACAGCGCCTTGCCGGTATCGGTGGTGCGGTACAGGTTAAGGTCCAGGCTGACGCTGCGGCGGTCATCCAGTGCATGGCTGAGGGTGCTGCCCAGGTAGTGCTGGTTCCAGCTGTCCTCGTAGCGCGAGGTGTACAGGCTGCCGCTGAAGGCGGCGCCGGGGTTCCAGACCACACCGGCCAGGTCGAAGGTGTTGCCCTGCTTGGCGTTGGAATAGTTCACCGCGAAGCCCTGGTCGTGGCTGGAGGCGTTGCGGTCGGCGTTTTCGTTGAAGTGCCCGGCCACCAGCTTGAGCGTGTCGAATTCGTTGCTGGTGAGGAAGAAACCGGTGGCGGTCTCGGGCAGCAGGCGGCTGTCGGAAGAGCTGAACACCGGCGTCTTGACCCGTTGCTCGCCATAAGAGAGAACGGTATTGGACACCCGAAGCTTCAGCGCCGCGCCCGCGCGGCTGTATTCGTTTTTCGGGTGCCCGTTGTTATCCACCCCCAGCAGCCGTGCTTTGCCCACGCGCCCGCCGCCACTGTCGAGTTGTACGCCCAGATAGGCATGGGCATCGACGCCGACACCGATCAGGCCCTGGGTGAAGCCGGACTGAAAAGTCCCCATCAGGCCGTAGGCCCATTCCTCAGCCTTGCCGCTGCGTTCACTGCGCGGTTTGTAGGCGTTGCGCCCGGCACTGTTGCGCCCACCGTGTTTGTAGTCGCGCTGGTCGAATACGCTGCGGTTGAGGATGTTCCAACTGCTACCTTCGACAAAACCGGGGCTTTGCGACTGCGCGGAGTCGGCCAAGGCAATGGGTGCCAGCCCCAGTAGTGGCAGTGCCCAGAAAAGCCGGGTCATTGGCCGCCCCCAAGCTTCTGCAACTGCTCAGCGAAGCGGGCCTTGGCCCGTGCGGGCAGGCTGGACGGCAGCTCGGCAGCCGGCGCATCACCCACCTGGATCACCATCACCATGCCCATTGCCAGGTGCGGAATGCACTGGATGCCGTACACGCCTGGTACGCTGAAGGTCTGCTCGAACGGCTGATTCAGTTTGCTCTTGAATGGCTCGGCCCCGCTGGGCAGCAGGCCGCTCACGCTGGCCGCATTGTGCCCGCTCTGGGTGGGCAGAAAGCGCACGGTGTCGCCGGGGGCAATGCGCAGGTGGTCCGGCTCGTACACCATCGCACCCGCGCTGCCGCGGTTGAGCATTTTCACTTCATGCACCTCGGCGAGTGCGGCAGGGGTAAGCAGGGCGCTGGCAAGCAGCAAGGCGACAGGGCGCAACAGCATCAGCAGAACTTCCTGGTTCAGGGGGCGCGAAAGCGCAGGATGCGCGCGCCGTCGAAAGGGTCGGTGAGGTAGTGCGCATGCACGCCGAAAGTGCTCAGCAGGCGCTCGGGGGTGAGGACGTCAATCGGTTTGCCCAGGGCCACCAGGCGGCCCTTGTCGAGCACTGCAAGGCGGTCGCAGGTGAGCGCCTGGTTGAGGTCGTGCAGGGCCACCAGGGTGGTCACAGGTAGCGTTTGAACCTGTTGCAGCAGGCTGAGCTGGTGCTGGATGTCCAGGTGGTTGGTCGGCTCGTCCAGCAGCAGTACCTGCGGGCGCTGCGCCAAGGCACGGGCGATGTGCACGCGCTGGCGCTCGCCACCCGACAGCGAACCCCACAGGCGTGTGCGCAGGTGCAGGGCGTCGAGGTCGGCGAGCGCTTGCTCGACGATGGCGCGGTCTTGCACGCCGAACGGCGTCAACGCTGAAAGCCAGGGCGTACGGCCCAGGGCAACGGCGTCAAACACGCTGATCGCATCGAGTGTATCGGCTTGCTGCTCGACCAGCGCCAGGGCCTGGGCAATGCGGCGGCGGGGCATTTTCGCCAGCGGTTCGCCAAGCAGGTGCACACTGCCACTGGCTGGCTTGCGCAACCCGGCCAGCACCTTGAGCAAGGACGATTTACCCGACCCGTTGGGGCCGACGATGCCCAGTGTTTCACCCGCAACAACGCTCAACTCGATGTCACTGAGCACGGTACTGTCGGCCAGTTTCAAGCCCAGGCCCTGGCAACTCAGGGGCGGCAATTGCAATGCCGTCATGACGGTCATGGGCGCCCCCGGCGGCTGACCAGGATCAGCGCGAACACTGGCGCACCGATCAGCGCGGTGACCACGCCCACAGGGATCACCTGGCCGGTGATCAAGGTGCGCGAAAGCATGTCGGCGGCAATCAGGAACAGCGCGCCGCCCAATGCGCTGGCGGGCAGCAGGCGGCTGTGGCCGGGGCCCAGCAGCAGGCGCAGGGCATGGGGAATCACCAGCCCGACAAAACCGATGGCGCCCACGATCGAGACCATCACGGCCGTCACCAGCGCCGCGCAGCTGATCAGCAGTAGCTGGGTGCGCCGCACCGCAATGCCCAGCGACGCAGCCGAATCGGCGCCGAAAGTAAACGCATCCAGCGCACGGCGGTGCAACAGGCACACCACCAGCCCGAACAGTGCCACCGGCACGGCCAGCCACACCGACGGCCAGCGCACGCCGCTGAGGTTGCCCATCAGCCAGAACAGGATGCCGCGGGCCTGCTCGGCGGTGGCCGACTTGGTGATGAGAAAGGCGGTAAGCGCGTTGAACAGTTGCGAGCCGGCGATGCCGGCGAGGATCACCTGGGCGTTGTTGCTGCCTGGCCCGGCTGCGCGCGCCAGCACCAGCACCAGCGCGAATGCACCCAAGGCCCCGATGAAGGCCCCGGCAGACATGCTCAACGTCAGGCTGCCCAGCCCCAGCAGGCCGACCAGCACGGCGCCGGTGGAGGCGCCGGCGGATAGCCCCAGCAAGTACGGCTCGGCCAGCGGGTTGCGCAGCAGCGCCTGAAGGATCACCCCGCAAGTGGCCAGCCCGGCACCGCAAGCGGCGGCGACCAAAGTGCGGGTAAGGCGGTAGTTCCAGACGATGCCGGCGTCGATCGGGTCGACCGGGTAGCCAGCCTGCCACAGGTGATTGGCCAGCACCTGGCCGACCACGCTGGGCGAGATGTTGGTTTCGCCGATGGCAGTGCCGGCCAGCAGGGCAACCAGAAGTGCCACCAGGGCGAGTGCCATGTAAGGTAACAGGCGAATCATCACTGGGCCGCTTTACCGCTGGCGAAGGCCGCGGACAATGTTTGCAGGCCGCTGAACAGGCGGATGCCGGCCTGCATGGCGTCGGCGTCGAGGATGATGATGCGGTTGTGCTTTACCGCGTCCATGTTGCGGGTTACCGGGTCACTGCGCAGGAATTCCAGCTTCTTCTGGTAGTCGTCGGCGGGGAAGCGGCGGCGGTCCATGCGGGCGATGATCAGCCAGGTAGGGTTGGCCTTGGCCAGGGTTTCCCAGCCTACGGTGGGCCATTCCTCGGTGGATTCGACCACGTTGCGCACGCCCAGGGTGCGCAGCATGAAGTCGGCAACGCCCTGGCGGCCGGCCACGTAAGGATCGATGTCCAGGTCGGCGCTGGAGAACCAGAACAGCGCCGATGTGGCGGCCAGGTCTTTGCCGGCAAGCTGTGCCTTGGCACCGTCCAGGCGGCCTTTGAGCTCGGCATTCAGGGCAGTGCCGCGGTCCTGCACATCGAAGATCTCGGCCAGCTGGCTGACGCTTTTGTAGATGCTGCCTACCTGGAATGCTTGCAAGCGCGTACCGTCGGCGCCGACCAGGTTGTCCTTGCCTTCGCAGTCCGACGGCAGCAGGTAGGTGGGTATTTTCAGTTCGTCGAACTGCTCGCGGGTAGCGACCACGCCCTGTGCGCCAACCATCCACTCGAACTGCACCGTCACCAGTTGCGGTCGCTTGCCGACTACGGCCTCGAAGCTGGGGTCGTTGTCGGCCAGGCGCGGCACCTTGTCGTTTTGTGCCTTGTATTCGGGCAATACGTTGTTGAACCACAACGAGGTGCCCGCCAGTTTGTCGCCCAGGCCCAGCGCGTAGAGCATTTCAGTGCCGGCCTGCCCGATGGTGACCGCGCGTTGCGGCGCCTGGGCGAAGGTTTGCGGCCTGCCGCAGTTTTCGACCGTCAGCGGGTAGTGGGTGGCAGCGGCCTGGGCCATGCCAGTGAGGCCAAGGCCGGCGAGAAGGGTGGCGAAACGGGGTAGCATGCTGGCGATCTCCTATCGGACAGTTCGGGTGAGGAACGCACGGACAGGCATCGCCGCGCCCCGCCGTTGGCAGGGGCAACACTGATGGCCAATCCCGGACACCCCGCCGGTTGGTGAATGTTGGCCGGCAGGTCTCCTGACTGGTGCGTCATGGCCCGGCTCCAGCCTTCCCGGGCAATTACGCCCAGTGGCATTGATGGAGCAGGCTCGGCACCTACAGTTGCGGGGGCAGTTCCGTTTGGCCCGTGTTGGCGGGCCTGGGATTCCCTATTAATTCCGTGGTGGAAACCGGCGGCCCGCATGGTAGACCATCGCGCCGCCGGGTGAAAACGCTTTTCAGAAGTACTTCAGCCAGGTGATGTCGCGGCGGCGCGCCTTGAGGCGGGCGAACCAGCGCACTGGCAGGTACAGCGAAAAGGCCAGCAGAAGGGCGCCCAGCCACACCGAGGCGATGCTGTCGAAGCCGAAATAGTCACCCTGGTTGAGGCCAAACAGCGCCACGCTGGCCAGGTACAGCAGCTTCAGCACATACAGGTGCAGCAGGTAGAAGAACATAGGTGCTGCACCAAACACCGCCAGTGCGCTGATCCAGCGTGCCTGGCCGGCGCGCTCGAAGGCGCGTAGCAACAGCAGGCCGCAGCCGAGGGTAAGGGCGAGGAACAGCAGGGATGGCGGGTATTTGGTGATGTTGAAGAAGCTCATCAGGGTTTGCGTGAAGGTTGGGTAGCCACTCCACGGCGCCTCGCCATAGCCGTTGAACAGGCGCAGCACGACAAAGCCCAGCAATGCAATCAGCCCGGCCAGCAGCAAGCGATGCTGGCGTTGGCCGGCCTCGCTGCCACGGGCGAACCAGGGGCCAAGGCCGTAGCCCAGGGCGATGACGCCGATCCACGGCAGCACCGGGTAGGACGTGCGCAGGCGCAGGGTGTCGGAAAATTCCAGCCAGCCACGGTCATGCAGGATCGCCCACGGCACGTGCAAGGCCGATTCCACGCCAAAATGCAGGCCATCCAGCAGGTTGTGGCCGGCAACGATGGCGGCACCCAGGGCAAGCAGGGCGGCGTGTGGCAGCCATACCAGCAGCGACAGGGCGACCATGCTGATGCCGATGGCCCAGATGACTTGCAGGTAGATCACGCTGGGCGGCAGCTGGAAGGTCCAGGCGAAGTTGACCAGGGTGAACTCCAGGGCCACCAGAAACAGCCCGCGCTTGAACAGGAACGCCGACACATCGCCACGGCCCTGATACTTCTCGCCGTACAGCCAGGCCGACAGGCCGGTCAGCAGGACGAACACCGGTGCGCACAAATGGGCCAGGGTGCGACTGACGAACAGCGACGGCTCGGTGGTGTCGATGCTCATCGGGTCGCTGACCTGGCGGTGCAGGAAGAACGTTTCGCGGACGTGGTCCAGAAGCATGAACAGGATCACCAGGCCGCGCAAGGCGTCGATGCTCTGCAAGCGTTGGGTGAGCAGGGTAGGGGTGGCACTGGCGCTTGTCATGGAGGGTCGCTGATAGGAATGAGTGTCAAGTGAAACGTTATCTTATAACTAATTAGTTATGTGTTGGTAGAGGTTTTTGTGTTGCCTGAGCGGGCCTCTTCGCGGGCACGCCCGCTCCCACAGGTACACCACAGTTTTCAATGGCTGCGATATCCCTGTGGGAGCGGGCGAGCCCGCGAAGAGGCCGTGCAGGCAGGCTCAGATCAGAAGCTGTAATCCACCGTCGCAAAATAAGACCGGGGCATCCCCATCAACCACTGCTGCCCACTGAACGCCGACTGCACATACTCACGGTCGAACAGGTTGTTCAACTGCAACCCCAGCCGCACATCCGGCAACACCTGCCAGGCAATATTGGCATCCACCACGGTGTACCCGGGCGCGCTCTGGGTATTGGCAGTATCGGCAAAACGCTCATCCACATAGCGCGCACCAATCCCGGCCTCCACCTGCTGCCCAAAGCCTTTGCTCAGCCACAGGTTGGCAGTGCGCCGTGGCACATTGGCCGGCCGATTCCCCGCGCGGTCCTGGGCCACGCCGCCGACCATTTCGTCGAAGTCGTCATACCGGGCGCGCACCAGCGATGCGTTGGCCGACACCTGCCATTGGTGCGCCAACGCCAGTTCCAGGGTCGTCTCCAGGCCGTCGGAGGTCTGCTGCCCAGCCTGCTGTTTCTCGTGGGTGAGCGGGTCGTCCACCAACAGCTTCTTCTTGACGATGTGGTAGGCCGCCAACGTCCATTCCCCGCGGCCTTCCCAGAAGCGTTGCTTCAGGCCTGCCTCGGTCTGCTTCGCTTCGGTCAGGTCGTAGTGCATCTGGCTCGGGCTGAGGCTGATGAGGTTGTTTACCCCGTCCTCGCTGGTGGAGTACTGGCCGTACAGCGACAGGTCGTCGCTAAGCGCATACACCAGCCCGACGCGCCAGTTGCCGCCTTGCAGGCTGTGGTCGCTGCGGCTGCCGTCGATCAGGTTGTCGCGGTCGATGTGGTTCTGGTCGCGGCGCACGCCTGTGACCAATGACAGCTTGTCGCTCAGCTGCAGGCGGTTTTCGGCGAACAAGGCGAAGGTGTGGGTGGTAGACAAGGTCTGCGGGCGCAGTGGCGAGGCACTGTGGAATCCGACGGGTTGCGGTTGCCACGGGTCGATGTAGTCGCCGCCCACATCGTTGTAGGGTGCGTTGCTGTCGACGTTGAAACGCACCTTGTTGTACTCGGCGCCGACCAAGGTCTTGCTGGCCAGGCCGAGCAGCGTGTGGTCGAAAGTGAAGGTCTGGCGGTCGCCGACCTGTTCCTGGTTGTGCTTGATTTCCAGGTAGCTGCCGCGCAGCAACTGCTGGCGCTCGGCGTCCCAGTCATAGTTCTCGGCGTTGCGCCAGTGGCGGCGGCTCTTGATGTAGTACAGCTGGTTGCTGGCGCTGAGGTGGTCGTTCAGCGTCCAGTCGGTGTTCAGCCGGGTCCACTCATCGACGTAGTGCTGCACGTCGTTCTGCACGTTGTAGTTTTTCTTGCGCAGGCTGCTGCGGTAGTGGCCGTCGATCAGCGGGGTGCCGTAGTAGTTGGCAGGGTCCGCATCGCCACGGTCGTGGGCAAGGGTGAAACTGAGGTCGTCACTGGCATCGAAGCGCAGCGCGGCGCTCAGGGCAAGGCTGCGCGAAGGGGTGCGGTCGACCCAGCCGTTACCCGTCTGCTGGTTCAGGGTCAGGCGGTAGCTCAGGCGCTCGCTGAGGCTACCGCCGCTGTCCAGGCCCAGCTGCTGGCGGTCCCACGAGCCGTAGCCCAGGCGCAGGTGGTTACGCACTTCACCCGCTAACGGTTTTTTCGGGATTACGTTGACCACCGCACCGGTAGCGCCTTCGCCATGCAGCACCGACGCCGGGCCACGTATGACATCGATGCGCTCGACCATCCACGGGTCGACCGGGAAGGTCTGGGTGCCGGCACCGGTGTACAGGCGTGCGCCGTCGAATAGCGTCATCACCGAGCTGTGCCCGGCAAAACCGCGCGCAGAGAGGCCCGTGCCGCCGTCGCCCGGGGAGCCGACGAAGGTGATACCCGGCGAGCGGGTTACTGCATCCTGCACCGTGAGGTTGTTGCGTTGCTGGATCTGTTCGGCGCTGATGCTGCTGGTACTGGCTGGCGTTTCCAGGGCACTCAGGCCAAGCCGCGAGCCCGCCTGGGTTGGCGTGGCCAGGTCGATGGCGCGGCTGTCGAGGGTGTCGGTGATGGCCGTGGAGGGCAGGGCCAGGGGCTGCGGGGCCTGGTCATCGGCCAAGGCCGGCAGGGCGACGGCCAGGCAGGCCGCCAGGGGATGAAGCTTGAACATACGGGACATGTCGTTCCATTGCTGCAGGAATGAATGGATCCCGGTGGAAAACACGCAAAGGAGTACCGTACAGGCAAGCGCGTGCACGGATACCGGCCTGCGCCCGCCCACCGCGGGTTGCCAAGTGAAGCCTCAGGCCGGTCTCCGGGCTTGCGAGGGGCATGAAACCTTCACCTTCCCATGCACGTGCACAGTGGTATCTCGAAGGGTTCGCTCGCTTACCGTTGCGGGGGCAGCGCCGGACTTGTCGTGGGCAACACGACGCACCGTCTTCCCGTTTCACCTTGCGCACGGCGGCGCAGGGCACCTGAAACTGGCGCGCATCAGACCATTGAAACAGTGGGGCGTCAAATGCGCAGTAGAGCAGGCCAGGCCCTTTCGCGGGCTTGCCCGCTCCCACAGGTTTCTGCACAGACTTCGAAATCTGTGCTGTACCTGTGGGAGCGGGCAAGCCCGCGAAGAGGCCGAACCTGCCTTGGAGGGCTAGCGCCCTCGCCGACGCGACACCCGCGCTTCGATATTCTTGCGCCCGATCAGCAGTGGTGGTTTCTCCACCACCGGCTCATCCGCCAGCCATTTGTACATCACCAGGCAGTCCACCAGCCCCAGGCGCGCATGGCGATACGCCTTGGGCAAGCGGCCGACCGTCTCGAAACCCAGCTTGTGCCACAGTGCCACCGCCACTTCATTGCTGGCCACCACCGAGTTGAACTGCAGGGCCAGAAAGCCCTCCTGGCGTGCCAGCTTTTGCGAGTGCTCGCACATCAGCCGCGCCACGCCTCGGCCACGTGCCTGTTCGCAGACCATGTAGCCGCAATTGCCCACGTGCGCACCAGGCCCGGCGGCATTGGCCTTGAGGTAATACGAACCCAGCAACGCGCCATCCTCTTCGGCCACCAGCGTGTGCAATGGCAGCTCCAGCCACAACTGGCGCGCTTGTTCGAAGTTCAGGGCGGGGTCGAACGCGTAGGTTTCGCGGGCCTGGACGACGCCCTGGAAAGTGGGCCAGAAGCGTTCAAAGTCATCGGGCACCATGTGGCGAATATGGATCATGCGGGTTCCTGCAAGGGCTGGGCCGCCCAGTCTGTGGTGCACGGCGCCGTCGCGCAAGGGCGGCGACGCCGTTTGTGCTCAGCCGTTGGCCTTGCCCACAGCGTCCATGGCCCGTGCCGAGTACACCAGCGAGGCACCGGCGTTCATCGCGACGGCTACACCGAGTGCCTCGGCAATTTCCTCGCGGCTGGCGCCGTGTTTCACCGCCTGCTGCGAATGCACGGCGATGCAGCCGTCGCAGCGGGTGGTCACGGCTACGGCCAGTGAGATCAGCTCACGGGTCTTGGCGTCCAGGTGGTTGGTCTTGGCCCCTGCACCGCTGGCAGTCATGTAGCCGGCAACGGTGTCGGGGGAGAGTTGCTTGAGATCGCCGATTCCGGCCATCAACTGCTTACGGTAGGCGTCCCAGTCCATCATGCTCATCGTCTTCACCTTGGGGTGGTTGCGAGTGGAGCTATCAGGCTAGTCGAAGAGTGGCCAGTGCGAGGCTTGTACTTTGGTGGGTATGCAGCTGTACTTGTAGGAGCGGCCTTGCCGGGGCGCCGGACCGGTCGGAAAGGGCCGCAAAGCGGCCCCGGCTATATGTGCGGCGAAGCTGCAATCGTGGGGCCGCTACGCGGCCCTTTCGCGACACAAGGCCGCTCCTACAACGGGGGGCATTGAAGGTTCAGATGTAGATGAACACCAGCATCAGCGCTGCAACCACCGCCCACTTTTCCAGGTAGTAGCGCATGCGGTTGCGCTTTTTCATCGCTTTGCCACGCTCGCGGATCTTGTAGATGCGGGTAAACAGCCGGTTGATGCCGCCGGTCTTGTCGCCGGCATCGTTTGGTGCGGCAGCGGCGGCCATGACGTTGCGGCTGAACCAGCGGTTGAAGGCGGTTGCCCAGCGGTACTTGAGCGGGCGCTCGACGTCACAGAACAGGATGATGCGGTTGTGTTCGGTGGTGTTGGCGGCGTAGTGGATGTAGGTTTCGTCGAAGATCACACCCTCGCCATCGCGCCACGAATACTTCTCGCCGTCCACGTCGATGTAGCAACCGTCGTCGTTTGGCGTGTCCAGCCCAAGGTGATAGCGGTACGAGCCGGCATAGGGGTCGCGGTGACGCACCAGCTTGGCGCCCGGTGGCAGGGTGGCGAACATGGCGGCCTTGACCGTGCCGATGCCTTGCAGCAATTCGGTGGTGCGTGGGCACAGGGCCATCGCCGACGGGTGGCTTTCGCCGTACCACTTCAGGTAAAAGCGCTTCCACCCGGTCTTGAAGAACGAGTTGAAACCGACGTCGTCGTAGTTGTCGGACTTCTTGATTTCGCCCACGTGCAGCAGTTGGCGGCCTTCCTCGCGGATTTCCTGCCAGTGGTCCTGCAGCGGCTTCAGTTCGGGGAAGGCGTCGACCGGCAGGTAAGGCTTGGCCGGGAGCCTGGAAAACAGGTACAGGAAGCTGTTGACCGGGGCCAGGAAGCTGGAATGGTCACCCAGCTGGCGGGACAGCTTGTGACGAACCCGACCGCGTAGGTGAACATAGGCGATCGAGAGGGCGAAAATAAGTACGAGTGCAATTTTCATGGACGTTTACTTGTCGAAAAATGGCCATGCGCCATGGCATAAGCCCGCCAGCATAAACAATCATGGGGGTACTTTGTACTTATTGTTACGAAACGGTGGGGCGACATTGGTGTAATGCCCTACAGTCATGCGCAAACGTTTCATGTCAGGGAAATTGTATGGTTCAGGATACACGCCCCAGCGGTAGCCCGTTCAAACGGCTGTTCTTCGCCTTGCCAGTCAGCGATGCCCAGCGGCGTGCCCTGGCCCAGTGGCGACGGGGCCTGAACCTGCGCAGCGGCAAGCCGGTGCCGGCAGCCAACTTCCATGTCACGCTGCTGTTCCTCGGCGATGTGGATGCCGCCCAGGTACCGGCCATCTGCGCGGCGGTCGACCAATTGGCGCTGCCGGCCACGGCACCAAGGCTGTTGCTCGACCGTTTGCAGGTGTGGCAGCGCGCCAGCGCCCTGGTGCTGGAGGCACAGCAGGTGCCGCCGGCCCTGTTGCACCTGGTCTACGGGTTGCAGCAGGTATTGCTGCCGTTGGGGGTGGAAGCGGCCAACCGTGAGTATCGGCCGCATCTGACGCTGTCCAGGGATTACCGCGGGCAACCGCCCGAGGCCAGTAGCGCGCCGGACTTCTACCTCACTGCGCGCCACTTCACGCTCTACGAGTCGCGCAAGGGCGCTTACTGGCCCTTGGCGCAGTGGCCACTGGCAGACTGACCGTCAGAATGTCGGGGTGTACTTGACCGTCAGCATGAAGTTGCGTGGGTCGCCATAGTTGTTGCTGCCATTGAGCTGGTTGAAGCCGGCGACCCAGTACTTCTTGTCGAACAGGTTGTTGGCGTTGACGGCAACGTTCACTTCCGGGGTCAACTGATAGGCCAGGCGTGCGCTCCACACGGTGTAGCCAGGCACGGTGTAAGTGCGTTCGTAACCCAGCGTGTGGCTCTGGGTGGTAAAGCCGAGGCCTGTGCTCCAGCGCTGGCCGTCCAGCGGCAGGGTGTAATCGGCCCATGCGCGCAGCATGTGCTTGGGTGTCCACTGGCTGAATGTACGGCCTTTGTTATCGGGGTCATCGAGGAACTTGGTGGTGTTGTAGGTGTAGCCTGCGAACAGTTGCAGGCCACTGAGCACTTCGCCGCTGATTTCGGCTTCGACACCCTGGCTGCGCACCTTGCCCGCTGCGGTAGAGCAATACCAGTCATCGCAGGCGAAGCCCGAGGCCACATCGGTGACGGCACGGTTTTCCTGGTCATAGCGGAACAGGGCAATCGAGGCGTTGACCCGGCCGTCGAGCAGCTCACCCTTCAGGCCGGTTTCATAGTTGCTGCCGATGACCGGTTTGAGCGGCGTGTTACCCACCGCGCGTTCTGTTTGTGGCACGAACACATCGGTATAGCTGGCGTACCAGGCCCATTCGCGGGTCAAATCATAGATGAAGCCGGCATAAGGGGTGACTTCGCCCGATTCAGTCATGCGGCTGGTTGGATAGCGGGTACCCGGGTCGGTCAGGCTGTTGAAGTCGATCGAGTCCCAGCGGTAGTCGAACCAACTGACACGCGAACCAAGGATCAACGTCAGGTCCTGGGTAGGTTTGACGCGCCAGGCGCCGTACAGGCCTTTTTGGCGAATGTCGTAGCTGGCCCGGTTGGAGCGCGCCAGGTTGCCGTCGAACACACTGTCACGGCTGGGCTCTGGGCGGTCATGGTCGATGTCGAAGATGTTGCCGCCCGCGTCGAAATTGCGCCAGTAGGCGTCATCCGATGTCAGCTTGGCATAGTTGCCGCCCACGGTGATTTCATGGGCCAGCGGGCCCGTGTCGAAGTGGCCCACCACGTTCATGTCCAGGCCCAGTTTGGTCGAGTGAAAATCGGTAAGCCAGTCGGCGTAGGTGATGCCGCTGCCGTCTGGTTGAACCCCGACCCCGGTGCTCTGGACGCGCTGGTGAGTGGACGTGTTAACTTCATCCATGCGAACGGCTGCGGCCTTGAACGTCCAGTCATCGTTGAAGCGGTGTTCAAGGTCCAGATAGTAAGTAGTGACATCGTTTTCTGCGCGGCTCCAGCGTGCGCCGGTGTAGGTCGAACGTGGCAGGTCCACTGCCTGGCCGGTGGCATAGCGCGGGATGCCGCGCAGCATCGGCCGGGACTGCTGACGGCTGTAGCTGATACCGCCGCCTACTGTGGTTGCATCGTTCAGGTCGATGTCGAGCGCACCATACAACGAATGGTTTTTTGTCCAGACGTAGTCGATGAAGCTGTCACTCTGGTCTTCGTCAGCGACTACCCGCCCGCGCACCCGGCCGTCGCTCGTCAGCGGGCCGCCAGCATCGAGTTGCAGACCATAGTGGTCCCAGGAACCAGCCTTGCCTGTCAGCGTAACGGTCGGCGCCGCCTGGCCACGCTTGCGCACCAGGTTGATCGCCCCACCCGGGCTGCCGGTGCCTTGTAGCAGGCCAGAGGCACCGCGCAGCACCTCCACGCGGTCGAAGAACACCAGGTCCTGGGTTGCCCAGTTGCCCAGCGAATAATTGCTTCGCTGAATCGGCACACCGTCGTACTGCCAGTCATCAATCTGGAAACCACGCGAGGTCACCACCACGCCCGGGCCAATGCCCTGTGCACCCACAATACCGGTGGTGTGGTTGAGCGCGTCCTGCAAGTCGGTAATGCCCTGGTCATCCAGTTGCTTGCGGGTGATGACGGTGACCGACTGCGGTATCTCCTTGAGCGTGTGTCTGCCTTTGCCCAGGGTAACGGCGCGCGCGGCATACGAGCCCGTGCCTTCGCTGGTCGCACCCATATAGTTGTCGGTGATGTTGGTGCTGCCCAGCTCCATGACGTCGCTGCCCAGGTTGCCGGGAGCCACACTGAAATGGCCTTCGGCAGAAACCCGCAACTGCAAGCCGCTACCGGCCAGTGCGGCTTGCATGGCCTGCTCGGCACTCATCTGGCCGACCACGGCAGGCGCCTGCTTGCCGCGCACCAGTTCAGGCTCCAGCGCAATGATGTGGCCGCTCTGGCTGGCGATGCGGTTGAGCGTGTGGGCCAGGCTGGCGGGTGGCAGGTCGAACATCTGGGTCTGCGCCTGGGCAAGTACGTTGAAGCTGGCCAGGGCAACGACCAGCGGCAGGGCGCGGGGCAAGGGGTTGTACACGGATTACTCCCGAATGAAGTGGCTGTCAGGAGGTATGTGGGACGAACCCGAAAAACTTGCCACGACTGCGAATGATGTTGATAAATATTTTGATCAAGCGGTTTTCAGGTCGATCAGCATCAGCCACGGGCCATAGCGCTCAACGCTGATTGGCAGGGCTTCGGCCAACGCCTTCAACGCTTGATGTGGCTGGTCCAGGGGGAACACGCCTTGTACCCGCAGGTCGCGGACTGCGGGGGCTAGCCGAATGTAGCCACGCTGGTAGGGGCGCAGCGCGTCCACCACCACATGCAGGGGCTCGTCGAGCACCTCCAGGCGGCCCTCCAGCCAGGCAGCACGTTGCTGTTGCTCGCCCGTCAGCCGCTCAATGGCATTACTGCGCAGCAGGGCAGCCTGGCCTTGTTGCAGCTCGGCCCACTGCCCATCGGCGAGGCTGGCGCGGACACTGTGCTCCAGCACCACCACCCGGGTGGCGTCCTGCTCCTGGCTGACCAGAAAACGTGTCCCCAATGCCTGGACCTGCCCTTGCGCGGTGCGAACGCGCAAGGGGCGTAGTGGATCGCGCGCCACCTGGATCAGCAACTCGCCATGGCGAAGCACCAGCAGCCGCTGCCCGGCATCGAACTGCACGTCGACAGCACTGGCACTGTTCAGGCTCAAGCGGCTGCCGTCTGCCAAGGTAAAGGTGCGTCGCTCGCCACGGCCTGTGTGCAAGTCGGCCAGCCAGCCTTGGGTGGTGTCGCTGCGCCACCCACCCCACAACGCTGCGCCGAACAGCCCGAGGCTGGCCATGGCGCCCAGTACGTCACGCCGTGAGCGGGTAGGTTGCATCAGCAATCGGCGTGCCTCTGCGGCTTGGCCGGGGGCCCGCTGATCCAGCGCGTGCAACGCGGCGAACGGCTGGCCAAGGCGTTGTTCCAGGCGGCTCCAGGCCTGTTGGTGAGCAGGGTCCTGCTGCAACCACAGCCTGACCCGTTGCAGCAGCGCTGGGTCGGGCGTGGCGGACCTGAGCTCGACCATCCAGTCGATGGCCTGCTCGCTGACCCGGTCGAGGGCTGGCCTGCTCATGCCTGCACTTCGCACAGGTAGCATTGGCCCAGCGCCTGTTTCATGTAGCGGCTTACAGAACGCTCGCTGATCTTCAGCTTTGCGGCAATGTCGGCGTAGTGCATGCCGTCGAGCTGGCTATAGAGGAAGGTGGCTTTGACCACGGCTGGCAAGCCGTCCAGAGCCTGATCGATGGTCACCAGGGCCTCGATCAGCAGCAGTTGCTCCTCTGCCGAGGGCGCTACGGCCTCCGGCAGCCGCGCCAGGTGTTCCAGATAGGCTTGCTCCAGCTGGCGGCGGCGATAGCGGTCGAAGATCAGCCGGCGAGCGATGATGGTGAGGTAGGCGCGCGGCTGCTGAATGCTGTCTGGGTCGACACGTGCACCGAGCATCTGGCAGAACGTTTCGGCGGCGGTGTCCTCGGCGTCTGCGTGGTTGCGCAGGCGTTTGTGGATGTGCTGGAGCAACCAGCGATGGTGGTCGCTGAAGAAAAAGCCCAGCTTACGGCTCGATATGCTGTCCAACGCCTGGCTTCCGGTTGTGAGTGTGAATCGTTCTCAATGGTAGCCGGGTCGTCTGATTTCCTGCAACGGGGCCACCCAATTAAACCGGCAGGCTCTGATACGGCAATTCATCCCCCGGGCTGCGCTCGAACTGGCGCTTGTACTCGCGGCTGAACTGCGATGTGCTCTGGTAGCCCACCCGGTGTGCAGCCTGTGCCACCCCCAGGCCTTCGCCGATCAGCATCTGCTGCGCCTTGAGTAGCCGCAAGCGCTTCAGGTACTGCATCGGCGCCATGTCGGTGCAGCGCTTGAAGTGCTCATGAAAGGTCGAAACGCTCATGTTGGCCCGCGCGGCCAGTGCTTCTACGCTCAGCGGCTCGGCGTAATGCGCACGCAGGTGGGCGAGGGCGGCGCCGATGCGGGCGAAGTGCCCCTGTTGTTCCACCAGTGCCAGCAACACGCCGGCCTGCGGGCCGCGTAGCGCGGTATACAGCACCTCGCGTACACGCGCCGGGCCCAGCACCTTGGCGTCCAGCGGGTGCTGCAAGCAGTGCAGCAGCCGTTCAACGCTGTCGCGCATGGGGGCATCCAGTGCTGCCGAGGTCATCGACTGCGGTGTTTGTGCCTGCACTGCAGCTTCTGGCGCCAGGTCCATGCTTTGCACCAGTTCAGCCAGCACGCCACGGTCGATGTCCACTGCCACGCCCAGCAATGGCGCGTCAGGGGTGGCGAAGGTTTCGCACATGAATGGCACCGACAAGGCCTGCACCAGGTAATGCCCGGCGCCGTACTCCAGGGTGCGCGGCCCCAGGCGCGCCAGTTTGCTGCCCTGGGCCAGGATCATCAGGCTGGGCTCGTAGATCTGCGGGCTGCTGGCTACATAGTGGTCCCAGCTCAGCACCTGTACCTGAGGCAGGTGCGTGGGTACGAAGCCTGGGCGCGTGGCAAGGCTGCGGATTAGCGCGCAAAGCGGCGCATTGGCGTCGACGTGGCGGGTCAGTTGCATGGCGGACCAGGTGGCAGAGAATCAGACAGCTTAATCATCGCAGATTGGCGGCTGGGTGCCAGGCGCTGGGTGGCATGTTCGGAGAATCAGGCATGGATGCCGGAGAATCAGCCGTGGGCGTAACGCAGTTGGGCGCGCAGAATGCGCCGCCTGAATCGTTTCACTTCACAGCGAGGCCCTGCATGTACACCGCGATCGGTTACGCCGCCCAAACCCCCACCAGCCCCTTGGCCCCCATGACCTTCGAGCGCCGCAGCCCGCGCCCGGACGATGTCGCCATCGAGATCCTCTACTGCGGCGTGTGCCACTCCGACATCCACCAGGCACGCAACGAATGGGGCATTGCCGTGTATCCGCTGATGCCTGGCCACGAGATCATCGGCCGGGTTACGGCGGTGGGCGACCAGGTCACCGGGCACAAGGTCGGTGACCTGGTCGGTGTCGGCTGCATGGTCGATTCATGCCGCCACTGCGAGGCCTGCGCCAAGGACCTTGAGCAGTACTGCCTGGAAGGCCCGACCATGACCTACGCCACCCCGGACCGGGTCGACGGCAGCAACACCATGGGCGGTTACTCCAGCAGCATCGTGGTCAGCGAGCACTTCGTGCTGCGCATCCCGGCCGGCATGGACCTGCCCAGCGCCGCGCCTATCCTGTGCGCCGGCATTACCACCTATTCGCCACTCAAGCACCACGGCGTGGGCCCGGGCCACAAGGTCGGCATCCTCGGCATGGGCGGGCTGGGTCACATGGGCATCAAGCTGGCCAAGGCCTTGGGTGCCGAAGTGACCTTGTTCACCCGCTCGCAGGCCAAGGCCGAAGAAGCCCGCCGCCAGGGGGCTGACCATGTGATCGTGTCCACCGATGCCGAACAGATGCGCGCTGCTGCCGGCCGCTTCGATTTCCTGCTCGACACCATCCCGGTGCAGCACGACCTTAACCCGTACCTGGAAACGCTGAAGTTCGATGGCGTGCACATCCTGGTCGGCCTGATCGAACCGATTGATCCGCCAGTGCATGCGGCCAACCTGGTGATGAAGCGCCGGGTGCTGGCGGGGTCGTTGATCGGGGGCATTGCCGAGACCCAGGAAGTGCTGGACTTCTGTGCCGAGCACGGCATCCGTTGCGATATCGAACTGCTGGACATTCGCAATATCAACCAGGCCTATGAGCGGATGATTGCCGGTGATGTGAAGTACCGGTTCGTGATCGACATGGCCACGCTACAAGGCTGATTGGTCGGTTGCCTGCACTGGCCTCTTCGCGGGCTTGCCCGCTCCCACAGTTACTGCACCGCTTTCGAAGTTGCTGCGGTCCCTGTGGGAGCGGGCAAGCCCGCGAAGAGGCCGGTACAGACAACAAAGTTGCTGGACCTTTTACCAGGCCATCGCCTTGTCCCAGCCCTTCCAGAACAACCACCGCCGCACCTCGCCATGCGCCCCGGTGCCGATCTGCCACTCCGGCCGCCCGCTCCCCAGTGCAATCACCGACACAATCCCTGCATGGCTCGCCGCTATCAGCGTTTGCCCGTCGGCGCTGATGTCCATGGCACTGATGGTCGACCCCAGATAATGCTGCCAATGCTCGGTGCCGTCCTCGCCAAACGCCCTCAGGTAGCCGTAGGCGTCACCCACAATGTACTCGCCATCGCGCGCCACACCGGCATACACCCGAGCGCCATCCTGCACCAGCGGAGTGCGCGGGTCCTGGCTGTAGTAGTCGGTGTACAACCCGGGCAAGTCCGCCACGCTTACCGCCAGCGTGGCCCCGCCGTAGAAGTGGCAGGCATTGAGGATCAATTGGTCACCGGCACTGTTGAACAGCGCAAAGTGGGGGTACTCGCTGCCGGGACCGATTTCAGCCACCAGCCTGTACTGGTCGTCCAGTACCAGGTGCCGGCTGCCTTGCTCACCCACCACGATCAGGCGGCCGTCCGCCGACACTGCACCATGCTCCATGCTCAGCCCCAGGCTGATGTCTTCCGGCTCGGTACCTTCGGCCAGCTCATCGAGCACCCGCGTTTGATGCGGCAGAAGGCGAATTGCGCCCTCAGCGGTCAGTACAAAAATACCCTCCGCACTGACCAGCAGCACCCGCTGGCCGTCCGGGAAGGGGATCAGCGCGGTCGGCGTGGGCGGCAGGTCGAATGGCTCGAACGGGTACCCCGCTGGCAACCCTTCCAGCCCGGTGGGCCAAGCCAGGCGCTGCACCTGCGGGCCGCCCCAGCCATCGGTCACCCGCACGCCCTCGGCATTGGCCAGGGCAAAGTAGCGGCGCGCCGGGCAACGGCCAAAGTGCTCGATGCCGATGACCGGGGTTACCCCATGGTGGTCGATACGCACGACCTGGCCCTTGTCGCCGGGCATGCCGATGCGGGCCAGCAGGCTGCCATCGTCCAGCAGCAGGATTTTGCCGATTCCCTGGCCGTGGTCATCGAGCAACGGTATCAAGGGGTGATGTGCAGGTGGCCAGGCCTCGCGGAAGGCTTGGCGCTGCTGTTCGTCGGCGCCAGGGCGATTGGCTGCCTGCAGGGCTGCCAGCCAGGCGTCGAGCAGGTGCCCGGTGGCGGGTACTTGCGGCTCTTCGAGGTTGTCCCAGCCTTGCGCACGGCTCTGCGCGACATAGTCGTTGACGGCCTGGGCATAGGCGGTTACCGCCTGCCGCCACTGTTGCTGGGGGTGCTGCTTGTCCATGAGCGAATCGGGCTCCTTGTTGCACACGCGTTTCAAGCAAAGCGCGCATGGTACTCCTTCTGCCTGCCTCGCGGTTGTGAGGCTCTGGCTTGACGCGTACCATGCCGGGCATTCCTATCAATAACAAAGCGCACATCGGCAGCCCTGCAAGCGGGTGGCTGGCGTGCGACCTGTTGCCTTGCCTGCGGAGAAGCAGTTTCCAGCCATGAACGGACCCATACCCACCCATGTACCACCCACCACGGGCACTGGTAGCTGGCTGAGCGTCATCGCCCTGGCCCTGGCGGCTTTTATCTTCAATACCACCGAGTTCGTTCCGGTGGCGTTATTGAGTGATATTGGCCGCAGCTTCGACATGACCACCGCCCAGGTCGGCCTGATGCTGACTATCTATGCCTGGGTCGTGGCGCTGGCTTCGCTGCCGATGATGCTGCTGACCCGCAACATTGAACGGCGGCGGCTGCTGTTGTTCGTGTTCCTGGTGTTCATTGTCAGCCACGTGCTGTCGTGGCTGTCGCAGAGCTTTGCCATGTTGCTGGTCAGCCGTATCGGCATTGCCTTGTCGCATGCGGTGTTCTGGGCGATCACCGCCTCGCTGGCGGTGCGTGTGGCGCCACCCGGGCAGCAGGCCAAGGCGTTGGGCTTGCTGGCCACCGGCACCACCCTGGCCATGGTCTTGGGCATTCCGCTGGGGCGTGTGGTGGGCGAAGCGCTGGGCTGGCGCATCACGTTCCTGAGTATTGCCGGCGTGGCGTTGGCCACCATGCTGTGCCTGATGAAGTCGCTGCCACTGCTACCCAGCCAGAACTCCGGCTCGCTGCGCAGCCTGCCGATCCTGTTCAAGCGCCCGGCGCTGGTCATCACCTATGTGCTGGTGACGCTGGTGATTACCGCGCAGTTCACCGCCTACAGCTACATCGAACCGTTCGCCCTGCATGTGGCGCAGATCGGCGGTGAGCGCACCACGCTGCTCTTGTTGCTGTTTGGTGGCGCCGGGGTATTCGGTTCGTTGCTGTTCAGCCGCTACAGCGACCGCTTCCCCCATGGGTTCCTGGTGGGTTCGATTGGCCTGTTGGCGCTGTGCCTGCTGTTGCTGCTGCCGCTGTCGGGCAACTTCTATGCGTTCGCGGTGCTGAGCATGTTCTGGGGCGTGGCGATTCTCAGCTTCAGCCTGTCGCTGCAGTCCAAGACCTTGAAGCTGGCATCCGATGCCACCGACGTGGCCATGGCGTTGTTCTCGGGCATCTACAACATTGGGATTGGCGGTGGTGCGCTGCTGGGCAGTATCGTCAGCAGCCAGATGGACGTGGCGGATATCGGCCTGGTGGGCGGTAGCGTGGCGGTGGTCGGGTTGGTGCTGGCGGTGGCCAGCACCCGGCGCTTCCGTGAGGCACTGGGGGGCGGCCTCAAGGCCTCTGAATGACAGTGCCGGCCTCTTCGCGGGCAAGCCCGCTCCCACAGGTCATGCATCGCTCTTGAGGGTGATGCAGTACCTGTGGGAGCGGGCTTGCCCGCGAAGAGGCCGGTATTGGCAACTAAAGGCTCAAGCCAGCACGGCAGCCCAAGCAGACACCAGCAACACCCCCGCCAACACCTGGTTGAACACCTGCAACCGCCTCGGCGTCTGTAACCACCGGGCGCTACCCACCCCCAGCATCGCCCAAGCCGTCATGCTCGGCAGGGCAATCAGCAAGAACACCAGCGCCAGCTGCCACACCGGCAGCGTCGGTGCGGCAAACACCCCGACCACCGCCACGGCCATCAGCCACACCTTGGGGTTCACTACCTGCAACGAGGCTGCGCTGACCGCACTGAACCCTTGCGCGGTAGCCGCCTGCAGCGGTGCGGCAGCACTGCGCAGCATTTTCCACGCCAGCCAGCTCAGCCATAACACCCCGGCCCAGCTCATCAACTGTTGAGCCATGGGGTGGCGCAACAGCAGCTCACCCAGCCCCAGGCCGACCACCAGCACAATCCCCGCCGCCGCGCCACAGGCCGCCACGATCGGTGCCAGGCTCGCACGTAGCCCCACGCGTGCACCATGGGCCAGGACCAACAGGTTGGTCGGCCCCGGGCTTATGCTGGACACCAGGGCGAACAGAATGAAGGGTAACAACGACTGCGACATGGTTCAGGGCTCCGGGATATCGAAGCACCATGCTCGCCCCTGGCAGGCGTTCAGTCTGGAAGGTTTGAGCAGCGCCTGCGGTAGTCGGCCGGCGTCAGCTGATAGGCGCGGCGGAACCAGCGCCCCAGGTGGCTTTGATCGGCAAAGCCCAAGGTCATGGCCACTTCGGCAGGTGTCTGGCCCCGGGCGAGCAGGCGCCGGGCCCGCGCCAGGCGCAGCTGGATCAGGTAGGCATGCGGCGCCAGGCCGAACGCGGCCTTGAAGGCGCGGGTCAGGCGGAAGCGGTCGATGCCACACGCCTGTGCCAGGTCTTCCAGGCCAATGTCGCGCTCCAGGTTGGCGTGCAGGTAGTCACGTGCCCGCTGCGCGGTCAGCGGCAGGCGCGGGTCGGGGTTGACGCGGCGGCGCCAGTGCAGGTGGCGGGTCAGGCAGGCCAGCAGGTCGTCCATGGCCGTTTGCCGGACGATACGCAAGTCCTGGCTGTGCACGGCCTGGAAGGAGAGGGCGGTGGCCCGCGCCAGGCGTTCGTCGTGGCACAGGGTATCGGCAAAGCTGGGCAGGCTGTCGCCCGGTGCATGTTCGAAAAGTGCCCGCAGTTGGCTGTCTACCCAGGCCGGTTCCAGGTAAAGGGTGGAATAGGTGAAACCGTCCTCGGTGGGGGCATGGCCGTTGTGTATTTCGCCAGGTTCCAGCAGGAATACGTGCCCCGGCGTGCTGCGGTGGCGTACGCGCCGGCAATCGAACTGCTGCACGCCCTGTTCGGTCACGCCAACCAGAAAGCTGTCGTGCCAGTGCGGGTCGTAGGCATGCCCGACGAAATGTGCACGGACCGACTCGATGCCGGTGTCGGCGTCTTGCTTGAGGTCGATCCAGTTGCTCATGAACGTGTACCGTAGGCGCAAATGCCTACCTTAGCGTAACGGCCCGGCTCAGTCTGGAACGATTGTGCAGCCGTTGGTCAGCGCCCGGCTGTGCAGGCCCTCGAAGCGCTCGCGCAGCCACAGATGCAGTTGCGATACCGCAGGCGAGAGTTGCTTGCGGTGTGGGCACACCAACGTAACCGGCACGGATTCGCCGAGGTATTCGGGCAGGATGATCTCCAGTTCGCCAGCGGCAATGTTGGCGCTGACGTCCAGCCAGGATTTGTAGACGATGCCTTCACCTTGCAGGGCCAGGCGGCGGATTACATCGGCATCGTCGCTGATCAGGGGCCCGCTGACCTGTACGGTACGGTTGCCCACCTGCCATTTGTCGTACACCCGGTTGTGCTGCATGTACAGCAGGCAGGCATGCTGTTGCAGGGCTTCGGGCGTGAGCGGGTGGCCGTGGCGGGCCAGGTAGTCGGGGGAGGCCACCAGCACCCGGCGGTTCCAGCTGGCCAGGGGCAGGGCGATGTAGTTGGCGTCCTGGTTGAGGCCATAGCGAATCGCCACATCCACGGGGTCGCGGTTCAGGTCGGCAATCTGGTCGGACAGAAAGAAGCGCAGGTGCAGTGCCGGGTGCTCGCGGCGGAAGGCGCTAAGCCAGGGCAGCAGCATGTTGCGGCCCATGTCGGAGGGTGCCGATACCTGCAAAGTACCCCGCAGTTTGCCTGGGTTGCCATGCAGGTCTTCATGGCCCTGACGCAAGCTCTCCAGCACATTCAGTGCGGTGGGCAAATAGCGCTCGCCTTCGGCGGTCAGGCGCAAGCTGCGGGTGGTGCGGGCAAACAGGCGCACGTCCAGGTCACGCTCCAGGCGCTTGATCGCGGCGGCTACCTGGCCAGGCAGCAGGCCTGCTTCATGGGCCGCAGCGGTAAAGCTGCCCAGCACGCTGCTGCGGGCGAACAGTTCAAGGTCGGTGATGCGCAGCATCTTCACTCCAGATGTGAAAGTGTTGCTGAATCTTCCCACTTTTTCTTTTCTGCGGGAAAGATAAGATGCCCGGCAAATCCCCTGTTCAATGCTGGAGTTGTTGCATGGATACCGTCTCCCTGGCCAAGCGCCGCTACACCACCAAAGCCTACGATGCCTCGCGCCGTATTCCCCAGGCCACTGTCGACGCCCTGCTGGAACAACTGCGCCACAGCCCGTCCTCGGTCAACTCCCAGCCTTGGCACTTCATTGTTGCCGACAGTGCCGAAGGCAAGGCTCGCCTGGCCAAGAGCACCACGGATGGCTACGCCTACAACACGCCGAAGCTGCTTGATGCCTCGCACGTGATCGTATTCTGCACTCGCACCGAAATGACCGAGGCGCACTTGAACGCAGTGCTCGACCAGGAAGCTGCCGATGGCCGGTTCCGTGATGAGCAGGCGCGTGCCGGGCAGAACCAGAGCCGCCGCCACTACGTCAACCTGCACCGCCATGACCACAAGGACGTGCAGCACTGGATGGAAAAGCAGACGTATCTTGCCTTGGGAACGGCGTTGCTGGGCGCAGCGGCCCATGGCCTGGATGCCACGCCGATCGAAGGCTTCGATAGCAAGGTCCTCGACGCCGACCTGGGGCTGCGTGAGCGTGGCTTTACCAGTGTGGTGATCCTCTGCCTCGGCTATCGCGCCGAAACGGACTTCAACGCCGGGCTTAACAAGTCGCGCCTGCCGGCCTCGCAGGTGTTCACGTTCCTGTAAGGTCGCCGGCTTGCACAAGCCAGTGCAAGCGCCCCTTACTGTTGAACCTCCTGCTTGAAGCGCAGCCGCCAGCCATGTAACAGCGGCTCGGTATAGCCACTTGGCTGCTCACGGCCCTTGAGCACCAGCTCACGGGCTGCACGGAACGCATGCGATGCCTCGAAGCCGGCCGCCATCGGCCGGTACGCGGGATCCCCGGCGTTCTGCTGGTCCACCACCCGCGCCATTCGCTGCAACGTCGCCTCGACCTGCCCGGCATCCACCACACCATGGTGCAGCCAGTTTGCAATGTGCTGGGCCGAGATTCGCAGGGTGGCGCGGTCCTCCATCAGGCCGACATCGTGGATGTCCGGCACCTTGGAGCAGCCCACGCCTTGCTCGACCCAGCGCACCACGTAACCGAGGATGCCCTGGCAATTGTTGTCCAGCTCGGCCTGTATGTCGTCGGCGCTCCAGGGCCGCTGCGCACTCACCGGCACGCTGAGCAGGTCGTGCAGCAACGCCTGGCGCTGGGCATTCAGGTCGACCTGTTCCAGCGCCTGCTGCACGGCTGCCACGTCCACCTGGTGGTAATGCAGCGCATGCAGCGTTGCGGCAGTGGGCGAGGGCACCCAGGCGGTGTTGGCACCTGCCCTGGGTTGGGCGACTTTCTGCTCGAGCATGGCTGCCATCAGGTCGGGCATGGCCCACATGCCCTTGCCGATCTGCGCCTTGCCACGCATGCCGCAGGCCAGCCCCACGAGCACGTTGCTGCGTTCGTAAGCCTGAATCCACGCACTGCCTTTCATGTCGCCCTTGCGCAACATGGCGCCGGCCTCCATGGCGGTGTGCATTTCGTCACCGGTGCGGTCGAGGAAACCGGTGTTGATGAACACCACCCTTGATGCTGCGCTGGCGATACAGGCCTGGAGGTTGACGCTGGTGCGCCGCTCCTCGTCCATGATGCCCATCTTCAGGGTATGCGCAGGCAGGCCAAGCAAGGCTTCGACGCGGCCGAACAGCTGGTCGGCGAAGGCCACTTCGGCCGGCCCGTGCATCTTCGGCTTGACGATGTACAGGCTACCCTCGCGGGAGTTGCCGCGGCGTTTGAGGTCGTGCAGGCCGATCAGGCTGGTGACTACGGCATCGAGGATACCTTCGGGGATTTCCCGGCCATCGCGGTCGTGGATGGCGGGGTTGGTCATCAGGTGGCCGACGTTGCGGATGAACAGCAGCGAGCGGCCTGGCAGGGTCAAGGGCTGGCCGTCTGCGCCGAGGTAGTGGCGGTCTGCGGCCAGGGTGCGGCTGAAGGTTTTACTGCCCTTGCTGACCTGTTCGCTGAGGTCACCCTTCATCAGCCCCAGCCAGTTGCGGTAGACATTGACCTTGTCGTTGGCATCCACGGCGGCTACCGAGTCTTCGCAGTCGATGATGGTGGTCAGTGCGGCCTCCAGGAGAATGTCCTTGACCCCGGCCGGGTCTTGCTGGCCGATCGGGCTGGCCGGGTCGATCTGGATTTCGAAATGCAGGTGGTGATGCTCAAGCAGGATCGCGGTTGGCGTGCCAGCGTCGCCCTGGTGGCCCCGTAATTGCCCGGGGTTCTGCAACCCGACCTGGCTGCCATCGGCAAGGGTGACCTGTAGTGTGCCGTTCTTGATTGCATAGGCCCTGGCGTCGCGGTGCGAGGCACCGTCGAGGGGCGTGCTGGCGTCGAGGAACTGGCGGCCAAAGGCAATGACCTTGGCACCGCGCACCGGGTTGTAGCCCTGGCCGCGCTCGGCACCGTCGGTTTCGGCGATGGCATCGGTGCCGTACAACGCGTCGTACAGTGAACCCCAGCGGGCATTGGCGGCGTTGAGTGCGTACCGGGCGTTGCTTAACGGTACGACCAGTTGCGGGCCTGCCTGGACGGCGATTTCGCGGTCGACGTTACGGGTGCTGATTTGCACGTTTGCGGGGGTGTCGACCAGGTAGCCGATGCCTTGCAGGAAGTGCTGGTAGGCGGCCATGTCGTGGATCGGGCCGGGGTGCTGGCGGTGCCAGCTGTCCAGCTCGGTCTGCAGGCGCTCGCGTTCGGCGAGCAGGGCGCGGTTTTGCGGGGCGAGGTCGTGGACCAGGGTGCTGAAACCTTGCCAGAAGGGGGTGGCTTCGATGCCGGTGCCGGGGAGGACCTCGTCTTCGATGAAGCGCTGGAGAATGGGGGCGATCTGAAGTTCGTTTGGCATTGTCTGTACGCTCGGTGTTCAGTCTGCTGGGTAGGTGTTGCCTGTGCTGGCCTCTTCGCGGGCAAGCCCGCTCCCACACGTACTGCGTGGGATTCGGAACCTGTGGGAGCGGGCAAGCCCGCGAAGAAGCCAACACAGGATTTACAGGGCAGCCGCCCCGGCCTTCGCCACCTGGGCATCCTGCTCGGACTTGACCCCGGACACGCCAATGGCGCCCACCACCTGGCCTTCCACTCGCAGGGGTACACCGCCCTCCAGGCTGGTCAGCAGCGGAGCGGTCACGAATGCAGTACGGCCACCATTGACCATCTCTTCGTAATCCCGTGTTTCCTTGCGGCCTAGCGCAGAGGTACGCGCTTTTTCCACGGCAATGTAAGCACTGGCCGGCGCACAGCCATCCATGCGTTCCAGGGCCAAGGGGTGGCCGCCGTCGTCGACCACGGCGATGGTCACGTTCCATTGCCGGGCCAGGGCTTCCTGGCGGGCGGCGGCCAATACGCGGGCCACTTCGGCCTGGCCGATCACGAACTTGCTATGCATGGGTGTTCTCCGGGTTCAGGGCTGCTTCGACAATTTCTATCCAGTGCCGTACCGGCGTGCGTCCGGCCCCGTCTAGGTGGGCCTGGCAGCCAATGTTGGCGGTAGCGATGACGTGCGGTTTTCCGCTTTCCAGCGCGTTCAGGCGGTTGTCACGCAGTTGCAGCGACAGTTCAGGCTGGGTCAGCGAATAAGTGCCCGCCGAGCCGCAGCACAGGTGGCCGTCCGGCACCGAGGTCAGGGTAAAGCCCAGGCGCGTCAGCAGCGCTTCCACGGCGCCGCCCAGCTTCAGGGCATGTTGCAGGGTGCACGGGCAATGGAAGGCCAGGCGTTGTTCGGCGCACAGGCCCAGTTGCTCGACGGGCTCATCGCCCAGTACTTCTACCAGATCGCGGGACAGGGCGCTGACCCGTGCGGCCTTGGCTGCGTACAGCGGATCTTTTTCCAGCAGGTGGCCGTAGTCCTTCACGAACGCGCCACAGCCGCTGGCCGTTTGCACGAGCGCCTCGGCACCTGCCTCGATGGCCGGCCACCAGGCGTCGATATTGCGCCGGGCACGTTGCAGGCCTTGTTCCTGGGCATTGAGGTGGTAGTCCACCGCGCCACAGCAGCCGGCCTGATGGGCCGGCTCGACGCTGATGCCCAGGCGGTCAAGCAGGCGCGCAGCGGCGGCATTGGTATTGGGTGAAAGGGCCGGCTGTACGCAGCCTTCCAGCATCAGTACCCGACGTGCATGGCGGGGCGCCGGACGCTGGCCGGGCGCGTTCACCCGCGCCGGCAGCTTGCGTTTGAGCGTGGCCGGCAGCAGCGGGCGCAGGGCCTGGCCGCTGCGGGTCAGGGCCTTGAACAGCGCCGGGCGCGGCACCACGGCGCGCAGCCCCTGGCGCAGCAGGCGCTGGCCGAGCGGGCGCGGCACCTGCTGTTCAACCACGGCGCGGCCGATGTCCAGCAGGTCGTGGTACTTCACCCCGGAAGGGCAGGTGGTTTCGCAGTTGCGGCAGGTCAGGCAGCGGTCCAGGTGCAGTTGGGTGCTGGCGGTGACGGGTTCGCCTTCGAGCAGTTGCTTGATCAGGTAGATGCGCCCCCGCGGGCCGTCCAGTTCGTCACCCAGCAACTGGTAGGTGGGGCAGGTGGCGGTGCAGAAGCCACAGTGCACGCAGGACCGCAGGATGCTTTCGGCTTCGTCGGCGCGGGGCAGACGCCTGGAGGTTTCGCTCAGGTTGGTTTGCATGGTCTGGCCTCACAGGTCCGGGTACAGGCGGCCAGGGTTGAATATGCCCTGGGGGTCGAGCTGCTGCTTGAGGGCGCGGTGGTAGCGCATCAGTGCTTCCGCCAGCGGCGGGCGACTGGCCGAACCAGGGGCGTAGCAGGTGGCGTGGCCCCCCACCTTGGCGACCTGGTCACGAATGGCCTGTGCCGGTGCTTCTGACTTGAGCCAGCGCTGCGCACCGCCCCAGTCGATCAGTTGCTGGCCGGGCAGGTCCAGCTCGCCGGTGGCGTTGGGCAGTGACAGGCGCCACAGCGGTGCAGGGGCGTCGAAGAACGCCAGGCGCTGCTCGCGCAGGTCGCTCCAGAAGCCGCTGTCGAGGGTTTCACCCCCCAGGCGCTGGCGTGCAGACTGCACCGAGCCTTCGCCGCCTTCCAGGCGCAGGTACAGCGCGTCGTCGCCATGGCAGGCTGCGCTGATTGGCAGGGGCTGCTGGCCCCATTCGGCCAGCTCGGCCAGCGCTTGGTGACGGCCCATCGGCAGGCACAGGCTCAGGCATTGACGTGGCCGCGGCAGCACTTTCAATGACACCTCGGTCAGCACCCCAAGGCATCCGAAACTGCCCGTCATCAGGCGTGATACGTCGTAACCGGCCACGTTCTTCATCACCTCGCCACCAAAACGCAGCAGCTTGCCGTGGCCAGTGATTACCCGCGTGCCCAGCACGTAGTCACGCACCGATCCGGCCCATGGTCGCCGTGGGCCCGACAACCCGGCGGCAACCATGCCGCCCAGGGTGGCTTCGGGGCCCAGGTGCGGTGGCTCGCAGGGCAGCATCTGGCCAGCTTCGTGCAGGGCCGCTTCGATCTCGCGCAGTGGCGTGCCTGCGCGGGCGGTAAGCACCAGTTCGGTCGGGTCGTAGCTGACGATGCCGCGGTGGCTGCGGGTGTCGAGCACTTCGCCGGCAACCGGGTTGCCGAGCATGGCCTTGCTGTTGCTGCCCTGGATACGCAGCGGCGTGCCTTGCTCCAGCGCCTGGCTGACCTGCTCCAGCAGGGCCTGGCTGTTGTCGCGGTCCATGCTCATCAGAAGCGCTCCAGCTCGGGGAAGGGCAGTTGCCCATGGTGCACATGCAGCGCGCCGAACTCGGCGCAGCGGTGCAGGGTGGGGATGTTCTTGCCGGGGTTGAGCAGGCCCTGCGGATCGAAGGCAGCCTTGACCGCGTGGAACAGGGTGATTTCGTCGCTGTTGAACTGTGCGCACATCTGGTTGATCTTCTCGCGGCCTACGCCGTGTTCGCCGGTGATGCTGCCGCCCACCGCCACGCACAGTTCGAGGATCTTGCCGCCGATGGCTTCGGCACGTTCCAGTTCGCCAGGCAGGTTGGCGTCGAACAGGATCAGGGGGTGCATGTTGCCGTCGCCGGCATGGAACACATTGGCCACGCGCAGTCCATATTCCGTAGACAGGTCACTGATGCCTTTGAGTACCCGTGGCAGTTCGCGACGCGGGATGGTGCCGTCCATGCAGTAGTAGTCCGGGGAGATGCGCCCTACGGCCGGGAAGGCGTTCTTGCGCCCGGCCCAGAAACGCACGCGCTCGGCTTCGTCGCAGGCCAACCGCACTTCGCGTGCGCCGGCTTGTGTCAGCACGGCGGCTACCCGTTCGCAGTCGTCATGCACATCGGCCTCCACGCCGTCCAGCTCGCATAACAGAATGGCCGCTGCGTCCACCGGGTAGCCGGCGTGGATGAAGTCTTCGGCGGCGCGGATGGCCAGGTTGTCCATCATCTCCAGGCCACCGGGAATGATGCCGGCGGCGATGATCTCGGCTACCGCACGGCCGGCGTCCTCGACGCTGGCGAAACTGGCCAGCAGCACCCGCGCCACCTGAGGCTTGGGCAACAGTTTCACGGTGACTTCGGTAACGATGCCGAGCATGCCTTCGGAGCCGGTGAACAGCGCCAGCAGGTCGAAGCCGGGGCTGTCCAGGGCATCGCTGCCCAAGGTCAGGTGCTCACCTTCGACGGTGAGGATGTCGACCTTGAGCAGGTTGTGCACGGTCAGGCCGTACTTGAGGCAGTGCACCCCCCCTGCGTTTTCGGCAACGTTGCCACCGATGGAACAGGCAATTTGCGACGACGGGTCGGGCGCGTAGTACAACCCATGCGGAGCGGCGGCCTGGGAAATGGCCAGGTTGCGCACGCCGGGTTGCACACGGGCGTAGCGACCCTGCGGGTTCACCTCCAGGATGCGGTTGAAGCGCGCCATCACCAGCAGGATGCCCTTGGCCAGCGGCAGGGCCCCGCCCGACAGGCCGGTGCCGGCACCCCGCGCCACCACCGGCACCCCGCGCTGGTGGCAGAGCTTGAGCAAGGCCTGTACCTGTTCCAGGCGCTCGGGCAGTACCACCAGCAACGGAACTGTGCGGTAGGCCGACAGGCCATCGCATTCGTAGGGTTTGAGGTCTTCTTCGCGGTGCAGGATTTCGAGGTCTGGCAGGGCACTGTGCAGCGCCTGCAGCAGGGCTGCCTTGTCTATGGCGGGCAGCGCACCATCGACGCGTTCGTCGTACAGGATATTCATCGGCTCACTCGGCAACGGTTTTTGTTGTTGTTGGCAAAGCGGTCACCGTTGCAGCCTGCGCCCGCTGGCGGCTGTGGTCGAGTGCGGCTGGCACTGGTCCTACCAGTTTTTGTGCCGGGTACTGGTTATTGATGGCTTTACCCGGCTAGATTGGAGCCAGTGGTCGAAGTGGTCCTACCAGTGATGGAGGCATGATGGGTGCTGAAGGCAAGGCCAAGGTTGCCGACCAGGTGGCCGAGCGGGTCGAGCGGCTGATCGTCGACGGTGTGCTCAAGGTGGGGCAGGCGCTGCCGTCGGAGCGGCGGCTGGTGGAGAAACTTGGGTGTTCACGCTCGGCCCTGCGCGAAGGGCTACGCGTGTTGCGCGGGCGCGGGATCATCGACACCGAGCAGGGGCGGGGTTCGTTCGTCGCCGACCTGACAGGGCAGGCGGGCGGCACACCGTTGATGCACCTGTTCAGTTCGCAGCCGCGCACGCTGTTCGACTTGCTGGAGGTACGGGCGTTGCTGGAGGCCGAGTCGGCGCGGCTGGCAGCGCTGCGCGCCACCGAGGTTGACCGCCTGCTGATTCGCCGGCGCTACGAAGAGATGCTGGCCGCGCATGACGCGCCTGAAGCGCTTGATGCCCGCGAGCATGCACGCCGCGACCATGCCTTTCATCGGGCAATCAGCGAGGCGTCGCACAACCCGGTGCTGGTGCATACCTTGCAATCGCTCAGTGACCTGACCCTGAGCACGGTGTTTGCCTCGGTCAACAACCTGTATTGCCGGCCAGCGCAGAAGCGCCAGATCGACCGGCAGCATGCGCGGTTGTATCAGGCGGTGATGGAGCAGCTGCCGGAGCAGGCGCAGCGGGCGGCGCGGGAGCATATCAACGGCATACGCGACAGTTTGCGGGAGATCGAGCAGGAAGAGCAGCGGTTGGTCAGGGCGACCATGCGCATGGACGGGTGGGGGTGAAGTTGCCTGTGCCGGCCCTTTCGCGGGCTTGCGCGCTCCCACAGGGGCTGCACCGCCCTTGAAAGCGGTGCAGTACTTGTGGGAGCGGGCAAGCCCGCGAAGAGGCCGGTACAGAACTGCCTCAATGATCGGCTATACGGTCATCCTGGGACAGAATGGCCTGCGCCAGTTCTTCATCACTGGCCTGCAACCCAGGGTGATCCTTGCGGGCCTGTTCCAGCGCAGACTCCACATAGGCGCCACGGATTGCACCGCCGCTGGCGACGAACGCAGAAAGCTCGTCACGGGCCGGGATGATCCGTTTATCGTCCTTGAAGGTCGAGTAAAGCGAAGCGGAAACACCGGCCGAGGTGGCGACGTCGCCCGCATCGACGCGGGCCAGGGCAGCACCGGCAGGCAGCAGGAGCAGCAGCGCAGGGGCGATGAGTAGGTGGCGCATGTCGTGTTCTCCAGTAGCGTGAAGCCCAAGGGAATAAACCACTCAGTGGTTAAGAAAGCACGCAGGTGCTGGTAGTTCCCTTGGGGGTTTCACGAAAAGGAAAGATCAAGCCAGCTGGTAAGTGGTTTTGACCCGGGTAAAGAACTGCCGCGCATGCGTGCCTTGCTCGCGCGAACCCAGGCTCGATGCCCCATTCCCGCCAAATGGCACGTGGTAATCCACGCCGGCTGTCGGCAGGTTGACCATCACCATCCCCGCCGAACTGTTGCGCTTGAAATGCTCGGCCTGGCGCAACGAGGTAGTGACGATGCCAGCGGACAGGCCGAACGGCGTGTCCTCGGCCGCGGCGAACGCCTCGGCGTAGTCACGCACCTTGAGCACGCACAGCACCGGCCCGAATATTTCTTCCCGGTAGATGCGCATCTGCGGCGTTACCCCGGTAGACAGCGCCGGGGTAAAGAAATACGCCCCCGCCTGGTTGTCGATACGCTCGCCACCGCATACCAGCTTCGCACCCTGTTCAACACCTGCGGCTACATAAGACAGGTTCTGCTCCAGTTGCCGGCTGTCGACCACCGGGCCGATGTCGGTACTGGCCTGCAGCGCATCGCCCACCTTCAAGGCACAGGTACGTTCGGCCAGGCGTGCGACGAAGGCGTCGTGAATACCTTGTGTCACGATCACCCGCGAGCTGGCAGTGCAGCGCTGGCCGGTACTGTAGAACGAGCCGTTCAGGGCCACTTCCACCGCCTGTTCCAGGTCGGCATCGTCCAGCACGATCAGTGGGTTCTTGCCGCCCATCTCCAGTTGCACTTTCTTCATGCCTTCGGCGGCCAGCCGGGCAATTTGCCGGCCGGTGTACTCGGAGCCGGTGAAGCTGATGCCATCGACCAGCGGCGAGCGGATGAGTGTATCGCCGACGCTGCGCCCCGGGCCGATCAGCATGTTGAAAACGCCCGCAGGCAAACCTGAGCGGGAGATGATTTCGGCCAGCGCCCAGGCCGAGGACGGCACCAGCTCGGCTGGCTTGAACACCACGCAGTTGCCAAAGCACAGCGCCGGGGCGATCTTCCACGCCGGGATGGCGATAGGGAAGTTCCACGGGGCGATGATGCCGACCACACCCAGCGGCTGGGTGAACACATCCCGATGCTGGCGCCAACAGCTTCGGCGGTCTGGTCCTGGGCGCTGGCGGCCAGGGCGATGGGTTCACCGATCGGCAGGCGGGCCGGGGCAGGGGTACCCAGCGGCGAGGCGGGGGCATTGCGCACAACGGTCAGTACTTGGCTCACGAACAGGCTCCTTCAGGCTTAACGAACAATAGGTTTGGCTGTGGCGGTGGTGCTGGTATGGGCACCCAGCGCGGCTGCCTGCTGCAGGTCGAGCTTGCTGGTTTCAGGGGCCAGCCACCAGGAAATCAGGGCGCCGAACAGCGAGACCAGGGCGGCAGCGAACATGGTGTTGGCAATGCCGTAGCTGGCCAGGGAAATCGGCACCAGGTACGTGCCCACGGCTGCGCCGATGCGCGACAACGAGGTGGCCAGGCCTACGGCCGACGCACGGATTTCGGTGGGGAACAGCTCATTGGGGTAGACGTATTCAAGCACCTGGGCGCCGCCAATCAGCACGGCATAGGCACCGAACAGCACCAGAATGGTCGTGGGCGAGGCATCCGGGAACACGCCCAGCATGACCAACGACAGGCCCGACCACAGGAAGCTGTGGATCAGCATGTTGCGCCGGCCCAGGCGGTTGATCAGCTTGGTGGCCAGCAGGCAGCCCAGGGTAAACAGCAAGGTGATGGCGATGGAGCCGAAGGCCGCCCAGTCACCGGTCAGTTGCAGTGCCTGCAACACTTTGGGGGCAAACGAGTAGATGGCGAACAGCGGGACGATGGCGCAGGTCCAGAACAGGGTGACAAAGGCCATGCGCTTGCCGTAACCGGAGTGGAACAGCGACCACACGGAAACCGGCTTGTCGGTGGCCTGCTCCGGTAGGTCGGCAATGGAGTAGTCGGGCCCATAGACTTTCTTGATGACGGCGTCGGCTTCGGCGGTGCGGCCTTTGCTCAGCAGCCAGCGGGGCGATTCCGGTGTGCCACTGCGGGCGACCAGGAACAGCGCACCTGGTATCAGGGCGCTGGCCAACACATACCGCCAGCCGTCTTCACCGCCCACGCGCAGCAGCAGTTCGCCGACCATGTAGGCCACGGCGGCACCGGCAAACCACATCAGTACCATGGCGGCCAGCAGTGGGCCGCGTTGCTTGCGTGGCAGGAACTCGGCCAGCAGCGACGTGGCAATCGGGTAGTCGGCGCCTACCGCGATACCGATCAGCAGCCGCCAGGCAAACAGTGCCCAGGCCGACTCCACCCAGAACTGCGCCACCGAGAAACCGACGATGGCGATCAGGTCGACCAGGTACAGCACCTTGCGCCCGTACTTGTCGGTGAACCAGCCACCGAGAAAACCACCCAGAAAAACCCCGATCAAGGCCGATGCGGCGATCAGGCCTTCCCAGAAGGCTGACAGCTGCAGGGCGTTGGTGATTTGCAGCATGGCGACGCCGATGATGCTCAGTACATAGCCATCGAGAAAAGGCCCGCCAGCGGAGTAGACCGTCAATTTGCGGTGGAATGCGTTGAGCGGCGCATCTTCGACGGAGCGTTTGGATACGGACATGCGACTTACCTCTTGTTGTTATTCGCTGCACTAACGTGGCCGCACTATCGCACCGGCCTGTGAGGGCGCCCTATAACGGCTCGGACGAGTCATGGGATGTGCTGACCGGGTGTGCCGAGGCTTTATGCAAGTTGTCATGGATGTTCTAGGGTCGGTGCCGGAGGCTTTTCTAATGTGTGGGGACCGGCTTGCCGGTACTGAGGCTTTCAGCACAATTACAACTCTCTGGAATTCGAACCATGACCCGCCCTTCACTCGACTCCCTCGATGGCGACCATTACGACGTGGTGGTCATCGGCGCCGGTGCGGTCGGCTGTGCCGCTGCCCGGCAACTGGCTGCCCGCAACTTCCGCACCTTGCTGGTGGACCGTGGCGATATCGGCGCCGGTACGTCCTCACGCTCCAGCCGCATGCTCTATTCGGGGCTGGGTTACCTGGCAGCGCGCTACCCGCTGTGGCAGATCCCGTTCCGGCCATTGGACATGTGGCAGCGGCTGCGCTACACCCGCCAGGTGATGCGCTGCCGTGCCGAGCTGGTCAAGGACATGCCCGGCCACCTCACCCGGCACCGCTTTCATTACCCGTTCCGTCGGGGCGACCGCTACCCGCCATGGTTGGTGGACATGGGCTTTCGCCTGGTAGAGGCACTGGGCGGCTGGAAGGTGCCATTGGCCTACCGGCGCCAGTCCCGGCAACAGGCGGCAGGCGACAGCGCCATGGCGGCGGGGTTGGGTGGGGCGCTGCGCGGGGTGGGTGTGTTCGAGGAGTACATGTATGCATGGCCCGAGCGCATTTGCGTCGACACGGCGCTGGACGCGCAATGGCGTGGTGCTACGGTGCGGACCTACACCCGCGTCAGCCAGTTGCAACGCCATGATGCCCAGTGGCGGCTGACCCTGGACGAGCAGGCGCCTGAACGCCAGGGCCAGGCCCGAGTAACTGCCAAGGTGGTGATCAATGCCGCAGGCCCCTGGGTGGACCGCGTGCCGGGTGCGGCTGACGCTGGCCCCAGGGTGCTGGGAATCAAGGGCGTGAACGTGATGGTACGCCTGCCCGAGGCGTATCGCGGCCAGGGCCTGGAGGCGTTCTCCAGCAAGGGTGAGCCTTACTACGTGTTCCCTTGGCGCGAGTTCCACTTCATAGGGCCGACCGAATCGGAATTCCATGACGACCCGGACAACGTACGGGTAGAGGACAGCGAAATCGACTACATCCTCAGCGAAGCCAACCAGCTGTTCCCCGACCTGCAACTGACCCGCAACGATGTACAGCATTGCTGGTGTGGCGTGCGCCCCACCTCGACGCTGGATGGCCGCAGCACGCATTTGCCGGTACGCCTGAGCGAGGCAGCAGGCAAGCCGGGCCTGCTTACCCTGACCGGTTCGACCATCATGCTGCACCGGCACGCCGCACGGGTGATTGCCCGTGGCGTGGAGGCGCGGCTGGGTAAGCGCGGCAAGGCGCCTGAAGGCATGCTCGAACGCGGGCGGGTCGACAGTGACGACATCGCCGCGGTGGTGCGGCGCGAGCATGTGGTGCGCTTGGTCGATGTGGTACGCAGGCGCCTGCCCTGGGGGCTGGACCCGGACCTAGGGCGGGAGCGGGTAGAGCAATTGTCCCATAAGGTGGCGGCGGCGCTGGATTGGTCGGAGGCCCGGCGGCAGGTGGAGCTGCAGCATTTTGAAGAGGATACAGCGCGGGTGTATCGGCAGCTCTAGCGGTAGGCGGGGCCGACGATGCGTTCGTCGGCCTTGGGGTGCTTATCGCTCGGTCAGCCCGGAGCGCGTCAACAATCCGTCCAGTACCACCTCGCACGCTGCCCCCCAGGTGGCACTGACCGGCTGATGCATCAGTACTTCCAGCCCGTCTGCGGTAAAAGTGCCCGGCGTGGCAATGGCCTGGCCCAGAGCCTTGAGCGTGTACTCAGGCTGTTGGCCCGCGCTGGCCACGCAGTCTTGCAAGTTACCCAGCACCAGCGCACGCGCCTCTGCGGCGGGCAGGCCTTTGTCCATCAGCCACTGTTGCAAGTCGTGCAGCAGGAAGTAGAACCAGCCATTCATGCAGGCTGCCACGGTGGCCAGCTCGAATTCCGCCTCGCCCTGCAGCACCACCAGTTTGCCCAATGGCCCCAAGTACTGCGTGGTGAGCGCATCGGGTGGGCACACCACCACCGTGGACTGGTTGTACTGTGCCGCATACGACAGCATCGCCCGTACACAGAGGGCGTCGGGGAAGGCGCTAGCCAGTTGCGCAAGGCCGACCCCGGCAGCCAGTGAAACCAGGCGTTGGCCGGGGCGCAGCCGTACCTCATCCGCAAGGTCCGCCAGCGAGTGCGGGCGTACGCCGAGTACCAGCAGTTCTGCCTGGTCGACTACCGCCTGGTTGCTGGCCAGCACCTGGCAAGCGTGATCGCGGGCCAGCAGGGCGGCCCGTTGCGCATTGCGCGGTGAAAGCAGGATGGGGCCGTCAAAACCGCTGCGACGCAGGCCGATGACCACTTTTTCGGTGAGTTCGCCCACCCCGAGAATACCCAGGCTATGCATGTTGCCTCCTCGTCAGCTTTCCAGGCCGGCGCGGCGCTGGCCCCAGTGCAGGTTCAGGTTGACGCCCACGCTTAACAGCGGTTCCGGCGGGTTGCGGTTAGGGCCTGCGCTGCCGAGCAAAAAGTCGATCAGCTCGTCGCGTTCGCCGCTCAGCCAGTCAGCCAGCAGGGTGCCGGTCGCCGTGCCACGGGTGATGCCCAGGCCGTTGCAGCACAACGCCGCGTGTACGTTGGGCGCGAGGGTGCCGAAGTGCGACAGGTGGTTGCGCGACAGGCACATAGACCCCCCCCAGGTGTATTCGAACGGCATGCCCGACAACATCGGGAAACGCCGCTCGAAAGAATCGCGGTGCTGGCGCCCGGCGCGGGCGATATGGCGGGGGTTGGCGCGGCCGTCGGCATTGAAGCTGAAGCTGTTGCGCACCAGCAGGCGCTGGTCCGGGGTGCGCCGCAGGGTGCTGCCAAACGGGTCGGCCGGGATGATGCCCCAGCTGGCCTTGCCGCCCAGGCGGGCCTGTTCGTCCTCAGTCAGCGGGCGGGTCATGCTGGCGTAGGTGAAAATCGGCAGCAGGCGGCCAGGCAGGAAGCCGAAGTATGAGGCGAAGGCGTTGTTGGTCAGCAGCAGCTGGTCGGCGACGATTTCACCGTTGGCGTGCTTGAGGGTGATGCGCCGGCCCTGCTCGATGTGGGTGATGGTGGTGCGCTCGTGCAGGGTCACATTGGCCGGCAGGCTCTCGGCCAGGCCCTTGGCCAGGGCCGCCGGTTGCAGCAGCTGGGTGCCGGGGGTGTACAGCGCCTTGCGGTAGAAGGCGGTGCCGAAGTGCTCGGGCAGGTCGCGGGCGTCGATCATCTGGTAGGGCTGGCCGAGTTTTTCCAGGCCGCTGCGGTAGGCTTCGAGCACGGCCAGGCCCTTGTCTTCGACGGCGGCCTGGTACTTGCCGTCCGGGCGGATCTGGCAGTCGATACCGTGCTGGTTGATAAGCCCGCGAAGGGTCGCCTGCGCGCGCAGGTTGAGCTTGAGGTTCATGCGCGCCGTGGGCAGGTCGCCGATGTAGTCGGCGGCACCAATATCGTGAGGCAGGTCGATGGCAAAACCGGAGTTGCGCCCCGAGGCGCCGAAACCGACTTCCTGGGCGTCGACCAGAATGACCTCGTCGTGCGGGTGGTGCAGGGCCAGTTGCCGCGCAGCCGCCAGGCCGGTAAAGCCCGCGCCGAGCACCACCCAGCGCGCCTCGCTCCGCCCCCGGTGCGCGGCGCGTGGCTGGCGCGCAGGGCTGAGGTGGAACCAGCCGCACCCGTTGTCGTCCGCGGGGGTAGAGGTGTTTCTGTACATGGGCTTTTATCCGTGTTGTTTTCTCCACTATGGCATTGGGGGTTGCGCGGGGGCTATGACGGGAGGGACGGGGAATGGGATGTTCTGGCTGCGGCCGGTAGTTCGGCTTTGCCTGTACTGGCCTCTTCGCGGGTAAACCCGCTCCCACAGGAGCAGTGCTTACCACAAGACATGCGCAGTACTTGTGGGAGCGGGTTCACCCGCGAAGAGGCCGGTGCAGGCGAGTCACAACAAGCCAATCTGGACATGCACCTCACGCAACCGTGCCGGTGTCACATCGAACTCGCGCTTGAACCAGTGGATCATGTGCGAGCTGTCGGTAAACCCGCATTCATAGGCGATCTGCGTCAGCGAGCGGCTGCTGTTCAGCACCATCCAGTGGGCGGCCTTCAGCCGCATGCGTCGCCAGTAGCTGGCCGGGGTGGCCCGCAGGTGTTTCTTGAACAGGCGGGTCAGTTCACGCTCACTGGTGCCCACCTCGTCGGCCAATGCGGCAATGGTGCAGGTCTCGATCAGCCGCTGGCGCATCAGCCCGACCGCGTTGACTACCCGCGCGTCCAGGCAGCGCAATCCGCTTTCCGGGCCCTCGCGCAGGGCCTGCATTTCATCGAAGCCGCGCTCGGACAGCACGTAGTGCAGGGTCTTGTCCGCACGTGACTTGCCGCAGTGCTCGGCCACCAGGTGCATGGCGAGGTTGATCGAGGCCAGGCCGCCGGGGCAGGTGATGAACTGCCCGTCGGCGACCACCGGCACGTCGGCCACCGGAATCACCTTGGGGTGTACCTGGCGCATGGCGGCAGCCATCGAGAACTGCACCGCACAACGGCGGCCATCGAGCAGGCCGAGTTCGGCGAGCACGAAGGTGCCGGTGCACAGGCCGATGACCGGGACGTTGGCCGCAACCGCACGCCGCACGAAGGCGTAGAGCGCCTCGGGGTAGGGCAGCTTGCTCTGCAACAGGCCGCTGTGCACGACGATGTAGTCGTATTCGCTGGGGTCGTCGTAGTGGCGGGTGGGCAGGACCGGAAAGCCACAGCTGGACAAGATCGGCGCGTCGTCGTGGGACAGCAGCTCCCACGCGCAGTAGATCTGCCGGCTGAAGTCGCGCTCGTCAGCGGCCAGGCGCAGGCAGTCGACGAAGCAGGCCAGGGAAATAAGGGTGAAGTCGGGCGTGGCGACGATGCCGAAGCGCACCGGGGTAACGGCGCCTGGCGGTGGCTTGAGGGGTTCGAGGAAGGAATAGTCGGCACGCATGGTCGGGTTTGGTCCTGGAAAAAAGCAGAAAACACCCTGTTTACGACATTTGTATTTCCGTACCGCAGATTGACGTAATCCTACAATCGCGAAACGTTGCTTGCTACTAGATTGAACCCACGGAAAACAACCAAACGGAGCCATACAACACCGCTTAACTCAATAAAAACAACGCGTTGCGATCACTAACACCTGCCTTCAAAAACATAAAGGGTGTACAGCACGATGCAAACCGTATTGAAAAGCGTTACCTCCGGCATTCACCCCGAGCACCTGCGCCAGCACGTACTGGTCGATGTGCAGGGCCTGGGCAAGGACTATGGCGACACCACCGTCCTCAACGACATCAACCTGAGCGTCAACAAAGGCGAAGTCATCGCCATCATCGGCCCCAGCGGCTCGGGCAAAAGTACCTTGCTGCGCTGCATGAACCTGCTCGACCCACCCACCCGCGGTATCCTGCGTGTCGGCGACACCACCATCGATGCCAGCCAGCCGCTGTCCAAGCGCCAGGTGCTCGCGCTGCGCCAGCCGGTCGGCATGGTGTTTCAGTCATTCAACCTGTTCCCGCACCTGTCGGTGCTGCGCAATGTCAGCATCGCCCAGGAGCGTGTGCTCAAGCGCGACCGCAAGCAGGCAGACGAAGTGTCGCGGCAGTTGCTTGACCGGGTCGGCCTGCTGAACAAGGCCGACCAGTACCCTTCGCGCTGCTCGGGCGGCCAGCAGCAACGCATCGCCATTGCCCGCGCGCTGGCCTTGGAACCGAGCCTGATGTTGTTCGATGAACCGACCTCGGCGCTGGACCCGGAGCTGGGCCTGGAAGTGCTCAATGTGATGCAGGAGCTGGCCACCCAGGGCATGACCATGATTGTGGTGACCCATGAAATGCACTTTGCCGAAAGCGTGTCGGACCGGGTGCTGATCATGGCCGACGGCCGGGTGATCGAAGAGGGCAAAAGTGCCGAAGTGATGCGCAGGCCAAAAAGCGAACGGGCGCAACGCTTCCTCAGCGCGGTGATGAACCGATGAGCGGCGCAATGCTCTACACCATCCTCGGTGGTATCCAGTGGACCGTGCTGCTCACCCTCACCGCGCTGCTCGTGGGTGTTTTGCTGGGGGCCCTGCTGTGTGCCATGCGGGTCTCGGGTATTCGCCTGCTGGACGGGTTGGCCGCTACGTTGATCCTGCTGTTGCGGGCAGTGCCGCCGATTGTCTGGCTGTTCCTGATCTTCTTCGGTATCGGCACCGGCCTCATGCAGGTCAGCCCGTTCCAGGCGGCTGCCATCGGCCTGGGGCTGATTACCGCAGCCAACATGGCCGAAATCTTTCGTGGCGCGCTGGCGGCGGTGCACAAGGGGCAGTGGGAGGCAGCCCAGGCCTTGAGCATGCCTGCCCGCTGGCGACTCTGGGATGTGATCGCGCCGCAGTTGCTGCGGGTGTCGCTGCCATCGATTGCCAGTTATGCCATCGGGTTGCTGAAAGACACGGCCATCGCCTCGACCATCGGTGTACCGGAGATTGCCTTCCAGGCCACCCATGTGTCGCAGGTGACGTTCCAGGGCCTGGCCACCTTTGCCTTCGCCGGCTGCCTCTACATCGCCCTGAGCATCCCGGTGGCCTGGGCCAGCCGCTGGGCCGACCAACGCATGCGCCTGAGGGTAGCCCGATGAACGAAACCTTGGCTTTCTGGCAACAGACGCTGCCTTCGCTGCTGGACGGGTTCAGGCTGTCGTTACAGGTAACCGGTGCGTCGCTGCTGCTGGGCATTCCCCTGGGGCTGTTGCTGGCGCTGGGCCTGCGTTCACGCTACCTGGTATTACGGGCGCCACTGCTGGCGGTGATCGAAATCGGGCGCGGCGCCTCGGTGCTGGTGCTGTTGCAGTTCGTGTACTTCGGCCTGCCCGGCACCGGCCTTACCCTCAGTGCGTTCGCCTCGGTGACCCTGGCGTTTACCTGGTGCACGGCAGCCTATACCAGCGAGATTCTGCGGGCTGGCATGGAAGCGGTACCACAAGGGCAGCGTGAGGCGGCACAGGCCTTGCGCTTCAGTGCCCTGGACACACTGCGCCTGATCATCCTGCCACAGGGCCTGCCCATCTCGATCCCGGCGTTGCTCGGCTTCGCCATCCTCATGTTGCAGGCTTCGTCGCTGGCCTTCGTGGTGGCCCTGCCGGAGCTGATGAGCAAGGCGCAGCTGATCGGCTCCAACACGTTCCAGTACATGCCCGTTTTCATCCTTGTCGCGTTGCTGTTCGCGGTCATCTGCATACCGGCCACGGTGGTGGTCGGCTACCTGGAGCGGCGCCTCGGCCGCCACCTCTGACAACACCCTACGGAGTGACATCACCATGCGTACTTTCAAACTCGCACTGCTCGCCGCTGCCTGCGTGTTGGCAGGACAGGCCATGGCCGCTGAAAGCTGCACCCCCAGCGAACACTTCAAGACCATCAAGCCCGGCAGCCTGACCGTGGCGGTGTACAACTACCCGCCGTTTACCACGGTGGCCGGCCCTAACGATATTGGCGGCGTGGATACCGAGGTGGTGCGCGAGATCGCCAAGCGCAACTGCCTGACCCTGGTCCCGGTGATCGTCGACCCGTCGGCCGTGATCCAGAACGTGCTCAGCCAAAAGGTCGACCTGGGGATCGGTGACTGGTTCCGCACTGCCGAGCGCGCCAAGGTGCTGGGCATGACCTGGCCATTGTATGTCGACCAGATGGCGTTCTATTCCCGCGAAGGCTTCAGCGAAGTCAGCCAGCTGAACGGCAAGCGGGTGGGCGCGGTGTCGGGCTTCCTGTACGCCGGGCAGATCCAGGCCAGCCTGGATAACCCGGTGGTGCTGTACCCCAACCCGGTAGGCCTGGCCCAGGACCTTGCCGCCGGGCGCCTGGACGTGGCCGTGGACAGTTACGGCACTGGCAAATATGCCCAGGGCAAAGGCGCGTACCAGGGCATCCAGATCGAGATCGCCAAGCCGGACAGCCGCGTGCCGGTGTCGGTGGAGCCGGCGCAGATCGCCTTGCTGTACCACATGAACAAGACCGACCTGGGCGCCGCTCTGGACAAGGAAATCAAGCAGCTGCATGCCGAAGGCCGTATCGCGCAGATCCTTGAGGCCAATGGCCTGGCCGCCAGCGGCGCCGATACCGGCGAACCGCGGTTGATCAAGTAACCCATTCCGACACAACACCAAGAAGGACGAATGACCCATGGCTCGCAACGTATTCTTCTGCATCGATTCCCATGCTTGTGCCAACCCGGTACGTGTCGTCGCGGGTGGTGGCCCACTGCTGCCCAATGTGCCGATGGCCGAGAAACGCATGTTGTTCCTGGAAAAGCACGACTGGGTGCGGCATGCCCTGATGTTCGAACCGCGTGGGCATGACGCCATGTCCGGCTCCATCCTCTACCCCTCGACCCGTGACGACTGCGACGTGGGCGTACTGTTCATCGAAGTCAGCGGCTGCTTGCCGATGTGCGGTGCCGGCACCGTGGGCACGGTGACCGTGGCCATCGAGGAAGGGCTGGTGGTGCCACGTGAGGAGGGGCGGCTGGCGCTGGAGACGCCGGCTGGCCGCGTGGATATCGAATACAAGCGCAACGGTGCCTTTGTCGAAGAGGTGCGGCTGTTCAACGTCAACAGCTACCTGCATGCGCGCGACATCGTGCTGGAAGTGCCGCAGATCGGTACGTTGACCGTGGACCTGTCCTACGGCGGCAACTACTACATCATTGTCGAACCGCAAGAGAACTACCCAGGCCTGGACGGCCTCAAGGCTGACGACCTGGTGCGCATGAGCCACCTGGTGCGTGAGGCCGCGCAGAAGGTGCTGCACCCGGTGCACCCGGAGGATGAACGCATCCGCGGGGTGAAGCATGTGATGTGGTGCGACAAGCCCAAGGCCCCGGGGGCATCGGCGCGCAATGCCGTGTTCTACGGCGACAAGGCTATCGACCGCTCGCCGTGTGGTACCGGTTCGTCGGCACGGGTAGCACAGTTGGTGGCGCGTGGGCGGTTGCAGGTGGGCGAGACGTTTGTGCACGAAAGCATCACCGGCACCACGTTCAATTGCCGGGCCGAGGAACTGACGCGCGTGGGGGACTACCCGGCGGTGCGGCCGAGCGTGGCGGGGTGGGCGCGGGTGATCGGGTATAACACGATTATCGTCGATGACCGTGACCCGTTGGCGCATGGGTTCCAGATTGCCTGAGGGCATGGATTGACCGCGTCGGGCCGGGCGTGATTTGCTCGGCTCTACGGCCTCTTCGCGGGCAAGCCCGCTCCCACAGGTTTAGCGTCGCCTGTAGGCGCGGGTTGGCCTGCGAATGGCCCGACACGATCATTCAAAGGAAAATGAAGGTTCGCCCATGTCCGACTACACGCTGCATTGCTTCGCCGAATCCGGCAACGCCTACAAGGCCGCGCTCATGCTTGAGCTCACCGGCCAGGACTGGCAGCCGGTATTCGTCGACTTTTTCCATGGCCAGACCCGTGAGCAAACCTGGCGTGACGAGGTGAACGAGCAGGGCGAGGTGCCGGTGCTGGAGCATGCGGGCAAAACCTTCACCCAGTCTGCGTTGATCCTGGAATACCTTGCCGAACAGACCGGCCAGTTCGGCCCGCGTGATGATGATGAAAAGCGCGAAATCTGGCGCTGGATGCTGTTCGACAACCACAAGTTCACCAGCTATTACGCTGCGCTGCGCTTCCTGTTCTGCTTGAAGAACACCGGCGAAACGGACGTGACCCGGTTTTTGCGTGAGCGTGCCACGGCGGCCTACCGCATTGTCGATGCTCACCTGGCGAAGACGCCGTTCATGGTCGGTGGCCGTTTGACCATCGCCGACCTGTCGTTGGCGGGGTATGTGTTCATGCCGGAGGACACCGGTATTGCGTTGGCGGAGTTCATCCATATCGAGGCATGGAAGGCGCGGATAAAGGCGCTGCCCGGGTGGAAGCATCCTTATGACCTGATGCCGCGCACGGCATCCTGACCCATTCGCGGCTAAAGCCGCTCCCACAGGTACTGCGCGTGCCTTGAAGTAAGCACTGACCCTGTGGGAGCGGTTTTAGCCGCGAATAGGCCAGTGCAGGCACTGCAAGGCTCAGATCGACAACCGCACCACCCGGTTATCCAGTACCTGCTGTTCCTGCCCGCGCCGCTTGTTCACCACCAGCTCGCCAATGGCAATCAGCCGCGTGCGTGTGATGTTGCGCGACAACCCCAGCAACTGCGCGGTATGCACCTGGTTGTAGTGGCAGAACCGGTAGGCCGAGCGCAGCAGGGCATTTTCCACCTTCTCGTACAGGTCGCCCGGCTGCTCCTCGTACAGCCGGCTGAACGCCCGCTGCAACAAGTCGTCCACACCATTGCCCGCCGGTTCTTCCTCTGGTCGCTCGATGCGCAGGTTGGACAAGCGCAGGTCCTGCGCCTGCACCGTGCCGTCGCCGCAGGTGAGCAAGCTGTGGTGAATCACGTTCTCCAGTTCGCGGATATTGCCCGGCCAGCTGTACTCCACCAGTTTGGCCTGGGCCTTGGGGCTCAGCTCCACCGGCCCATAGCCCAGCCGGTCGCTGTAGCTGCGGATGAAGTGCCGGGCCAGCGGCAGGATATCGCCCGGGCGGTCACGCAGCGGGTGCAACTGCAACGTCACCACGTTCAGCCGGTAGTACAGGTCTTCACGGAAATGCCCGGCGTTGATGGCCTTTTCCAGCTGTACGTTGGTTGCCGCCAGTACCCGCACGTTGATCGGGATGCTCTTGCGCGAGCCCAGCCGCACCACTTCGCGCTCTTGCAGCACGCGCAGCAGCTTGACCTGGATCGGCAGGGGCAGGTCGCCGATTTCGTCGAGGAACAGCGTGCCGCCGTTGGCCTCCTCGAACCAGCCGGCCTTGGCCGCCAGGGCGCCGGTGAAGGCGCCTTTTTCATGGCCGAACAGCTCGGCTTCTACCAACGACTCGGAAAACGCCCCGCAGTTGACCGCCACGAACGGGCCGTTGCGCCGGCCGCTGAGGTTGTGGATGTGGCGTGCGACCAGCTCCTTGCCCGTGCCGGTTTCGCCAATGATCAGGACGCTGGCCTCGCTGGGGGCGACCTGTTGCAAGTGGGCGAGCAGCGCCTGCGACCTGGGGTCTTCGAAGACCTGTGCGGTCGCCCTGATCGAGGTAGCCAGTGTCGGTGACGGGGGGAGGGTCAGCAGTTGCATGGGCAATCCTCAGGAATAGAAGGATGGGGCAGGGCGCTTGTCGTTGAGGGCCCACTCGCCAAGTTCGTGGATGCGGTAGTCCACCGGGTCGTGCAGGGTTTGCGTGCGCAGGTTGCGCCAATGGCGGTCGAAGCGCAGCGAGGCATGGGTGGCGCGAGCGCCGGTGACCTCGAACAGGCGGTTGCAGATGTCCAGGCCGTGGCGGCTGGCGGCGACCTTGGCGGTGCCGATGGCCAGGGCCAGGTCGCCACGTTCCTCGGCGGTGAGGGCGTGTTCCTTGGCCCAGGCGGCATCCAGCTGACGCGCGGCACGTTCGATCAGCAGGCGCACGCTTTCCAGGCCGACCCAGAATTCGCCGTAATGGCGCAGCACGTAAGGGTCTTCGGCACTGCTGGCGGCGCTGGAGCGGAACCACGGCCGGCTTTCCTTCAGCGTGTACTGGCGGGCTTCGTCGAAGGCACCCTCGGCAATGCCGAGGAACAGGTTGGCGAAGTGCAACTGGGCAATCAGCGGGCGCAGCGCGGCAAACGGTGTGCTCAGAGGGCCCGGGTCGAGCAGCAGTTCATTGTGCTCTACCCGTACCCGTTCGAAGGTGGCGCTGCCACTGTCGGTCTGGCGTTGGCCGATGTTGTTCCAGTCGCGGTGCAGGCTGATGCCGGTGCGGCCACTGGGGATGGCGGCAATCAGCAGCTTGCCGCCGGCACGTTCGTCCACCGCCGAGGCGATGAGCATTTCCGAGTCGCTGGCGCCGGAGCAGAAGCTTTTCTTGCCCGAAAACTCGCACCAGCCGTCAAAGTGCTTGACCACGGTGCGGGTGTCCAGCGGGTTCAGGGCATTGCCCCAGAACCACTGTTTGCGGGCGGTCTGTTCGAACCACGGTTGCCACTGGTCCGGGCGCGAGAACAGGCGCACGGTGGCCAGCATCAGGTGGTGGAAGCCGAAGACATGGGCAATGGAACTGTCGACCCGGGCGAATTCGCGCACCACTGCGAAGGTGTCGTGCCAGTTGGCGCCCTGGCCGCCGAAGGCCTGCGGGATCACCAGCGACAGCAGACCGCTGTCACGCAGGGCATCACGCTCGGCTTTCGGCGTGCCGCCGCGTTCATCGCGCTCGACGGCGGTGTGGGCAAACTGCCCGGCCAGTTCACGGGCAATGGCCAGGGCCGGGCGCAGGGGGGTATTCACAGGTGCATTCATGGCCGCTCCTCAGGCGCTTTTACGCAGCGCGTGGTGGGCGCCGAACAGTGGCACGGCACGTTCTGCGGCCAGGCGGATACGGGCAGCGAGCGCATCGCTGGACACGCGGTAGTCGGCCAACTCTGCCTGGCTGGCGAACACGCCGATGGGCAGGGTCAGGGCTTGCAGGAAGCTGAACAGCGGGCGCAGTTGGTGGTCGAGGACCAGTGCATGGCGTTCGCTGCCACCGGTGGCGGCGAGCAATACCGGGGTGTCGACCAGCGCGTCCTGGCCGATCAGGTCGAACAGGTGCTTGAAGTGGCCGGTAAAGCTGCCGCGGTATACGGGGGTGGTGACCACCAGCAGGTCGGCCTTTTCCACCAGGCGCAGTTGCTGTTCGACGGTGTCGGGCAGTTCGCTGCGCCACAGGGCGCTACCCAGTGGGCGGGCGATGTCGCCCAGTTCGATCAGGTGCGGCTTGATGTGCAGGTGCTCGGCCAGTTCGGCGAGGATCGCTTCGGTCAGGGCCAGGGTGCGCGATGGGCGGGAGGTGCCGCCAGACAGGGCTACGACGTTCAGTGGGGTGCTCATGGGCAAGGTCTCCGGTTCGGGTGAGCGGGGGACTTTGCTTGAGCAATCGTCGTGCCGGGTTTTAATGTTCTTATAAATCAACAGGTTGGCAATTTGGCGAAGATTCGCTGCTGTTGCCGGTTGGGCGTTTTGTGTTGATTGGGTGTTGCGCTGCAAACAGTTGGCCAGGTGTTGGCGGCTGTGCAGTGGGGAGAGTTATAGAGGATTTATTCCCATGTAAAAAAGAATAAGAATTCATATTGTTATTCCATTTTATTGATGTGCAACCGTTTTGCCGGTGCCGACAATGCCCTGTACGAAGGTCACCAGTTGCTCCCTGGCAGTCATGACTGTTCCCCATTGGGCCTGGCCGCACAGCAAGCCCAGCACCGCGTGGGCAATCGAACGTGCACGCGGTGCCGTCAGGCCGCACTCGGCGGCGACGATGTCGCTGAGCAAGCCGCTGTATTCCGCTTTCAACTGTTCAACCTGCAACAGTTGGTCTTCGTTCAGGTTCATGGCCTCGCGTGTCAGCAACACCAGTTTGTCCGGGTTGGCCTGGCTATAAGTCACAAAGGCCTGCACAAAACAGGGTAGGCGTTCACTGGTGGCTCGGGCGCCTTTGAGGCATTGTCGGGTTTCATACAGCAGGTCGGTCAGGCTCGACTCGATCAGCTCGAACAGCAGCCCCTGTTTGCTCTCGATGTGGTGATACAGCGAGCCGGCGCGCAGGCCCAGGTGGTTGGCCAGGTCGCGCAACCCGATAGCCTGGTAGCCATGGCTGGCAAACAACGCACTGGCCGCATCCAGCAAGCGGTCCCGGGCATGCGGGGTGGGTACGGGCGAAAGGCTGGAGGCGGGCATGGAAGCACCTGTCGGCGAATTGATATTTGACCAAATGTAAGACAACAGGCATCTTACGTAAAGACTCAATCGCGGAGGTGTTTTGTGGATAATCAAACGGTGGTGATCGTAGGTGGTGCCTCGGGCCTGGGCCTGGAAACAGCCCGGCTGATGGTGAAGCGTGGCGCCGGCAAGATCGGCCTGATCGACCGTAACGAGCAATTGTTGGTACAAGCGGCAGAAGAACTGCGCGGGCAGGGCGTCGAGGTGGCGATCGCGGTGGGTGACATTGCCCGCAGGGATACCGCTCACGCAGCCTTCGCCCAGATCGTCGAAGGCCTGGGCCGGGTGCATTGCCTGGTCAACAGCGCGGCCATCTACCCGCGCCAGGACATCTTCGAGATCAGCGACGAAGAGTGGGACCTGGAAAACGCCGTCAACATCAAGGGCACTTACCACATGATGGTTGCTGCGGTGCGCCACATGCAGCAGTACGTGGCCGCCCCTGCGGTAACCGGGCGTATCGTGAACGTCACGTCGGTGGATGCATTCAAGGCCCACCCGCAAAACGCCCACTATGCAGCGACCAAGGCGGCGGTGGTCAGCCTGACCAAATCCTTCGCCCAGGCCTGCGCCAAGGACCAGATCCTGGTCAACTCGGTGGCACCGGCCGGTTTCGCCACCGAGCGCGCCAAGCAGCTTGGCTTCCTGGGCGAGCTGGCAGCGGCCAACCCACTGGGCCGCGCGGCAGAGCCTGCGGAAATTGCCGAGTGGATCGTGATGATGGGCAGCAGCCGCAACAGCTACGCCACGGGTGAAAACGTGATTGTCAGCGGGGGTTACATCTATGCCTGAAGTCGCATTCCCCGAGGGCTACCAGCGCGCGCTGGTGACCGGGGCTACCAGCGGTATCGGCAAGGCCATCGTGCTGGCGCTGCGCAATGCCGGCCTGCAGGTGGTTGCCGTGGGGCGCAGCCCCGAAGCCCTGGCCGAGCTTGCCAGTGAGCCGGGCGTGACCACCTTGCAGACGGATGTGCGTGACTACCGGTCGTTGAGCGCCGCGCTGGAAGGGCAGACGATTGATGTGCTGGTCAACAACGCGGGCATCCTTTCGACCCGTGCTGCGTTCCAGGACATCGACGAGGCCGAGATCGACAACATGCTCGACATCAACCTCAAGGCGCCGCTGCACCTGGCGCGGCAAGTATTGCCGGGCATGGTCGGGCGGGGCAGGGGGCACTTGTTTTTCATCGGCTCCAGTGCCGGCCGCGCGCCGCACCCTGGGGCTGCGGTGTATGGGGCTTCCAAGGCTGGTGTGAGCCTGTTCTGTGATGCATTGCGCTGTGACCTGCTGGGCAGCGGCGTGCGGGTAACCGAAATTGCCCCTGGTCGGGTGCAGACCCAGCTCTACAAGAGTGCGATGGGCATGCAGGCGGCGGGTAGCGAACTGTATGACGGCTATGAGTCCATCCAGCCCGAGGATATTGCCGAGCTGTTGCTGGCGGCCTTGAAGATGCCGCGGCAGGTGGATGTGTCGCGACTGGAAGTGTTCCCCACGGCGCAGGCGGTAGGTGGCGGGCGGATGGTCAAGACTGGCTAATCCAGGCTGACGCCGTATTTGTAGGAGCGGCCTTGTGTCGCGAACGGGCTGCACAGCAGCCCCGGCAATCTTTGCCGTACTGTAGGTAGCCGGGGGCCGCTGTGCGGCCCTTTCGCGACACAAGGCCGCTCCTACACAGGTTGTGACCACTTCAGATTTTCACAGAATCAGTGCTTGACCACATGTAAGACAACATATAACTTACATGAAGACCGTTTCCGTAGGTCGAAACAACTACAAAGCATTGCAGGGGATATGACGATGACTGCGACATCATGCCGGGTCGGCGTGGACATAGGCGGCACTTTCACCGATATCGCGCTGGACGTGGACGGCGTGCTGCACTCCACCAAAATCCTGACCGACTACGAGCTGCCTGAGCGGGCCATCCTCACCGGCGTACGCCAGGTGGTAGAGCAGGCCGGCCTGGCGCTTTCCGACATCGATCAGTTGATCCACGGCACCACCCTGGCCACCAACGCCCTGATCGAGCGCCGTGGCGCACGCACCGCCTTCATTACTACCGAGGGTTTCCGTGACACCCTCGAAATGCGCACCGAGAACCGTTTCGAGCAGTACGACATCAATATCGTCCTGCCTCCGCCGCTGATCGACCGAGAAAACCGCTTCACCCTGCGTGAGCGCCTGGACGTCAAAGGCCGTGTACTGATCGCCCCTGCGCAGGCCGAGATCGATGCCCTGGTCGAGCGCATCGCCGAAGGTAACTACGAGAGCGTCGCCATCGGCTTCATTCACAGCTACGTCAACGGTGCCCATGAGCGCCAGTTGCGTGATGCCCTGCAGGCACGCCTGCCAAACCTGTCGATCTCGATTTCCAGCGAAGTCTCGCCGCAGATGCGCGAGTTCGAGCGCTTCAACACCGTATGCGCCAACGCCTACGTCAAGCCGCTGATCAAGTCCTATCTGGACCGCCTGGTGGTGACCTTGAAGCAAGAAGGCGCCGATTGCCCGGTGTTCATGATCCACTCCGGCGGCGGCATCATCTCGGTGCAGAGCGCTGCCGAGTTCCCGGTGCGCCTGGTTGAGTCCGGCCCGGCCGGTGGCGCGATCTTCGCCGCCGACATCGCCCGCCGTTACCAGCTGGAAAACGTGCTGTCGTTCGACATGGGCGGCACCACGGCAAAAATCTGCCTGATCGAAGACCAGGTGCCGAAAACCGCGAAAACCTTCGAAGTGGCCCGTACCTACCGCTTCAAGAAGGGCAGCGGCATGCCGATTTCCATCCCGGTGGTGGAAATGGTCGAAATCGGCGCCGGTGGCGGTTCGATTGCCAGCATCGACAGCATGCGCCAGATTCGTGTCGGCCCGCACAGTGCCGCCTCCGAGCCAGGCCCTGCGTGCTACGGCCGTGGCGGCCTGGAGCCGACCATCACCGACGCCAACCTGCTGCTCGGCCGCCTCGATGCCGACAATTTCGCCGGTGGTGCGCTGCGCCTGTCCACGGAAAATGGTGCCAGCGCCATGGCCCGGGTCATTGGCCAGCCGCTAGGCATGCAAGCGGATACCGCCGCCTTCGGCGTATGCGAAGTGGTCGACGAGAACATGGCCAATGCCGGCCGCGTGCACGCAGTGGAAAGCGGCAAGGACATCGCCGACTACACCATGATCACCTTCGGGGGTGGTGGCCCGCTGCATGCTGCACGGCTGTGCGAAAAGATGGGGGTTTCGCGGTTCATCGTTCCGGCCGGTGCCGGTGTGGGTTCGGCCATCGGCTTCCTGCGTGCACCGTTTGGTTACGAAGCCGTGCGCAGCGCCTTTGTGCGCCTGTCGGAGTTCGATGCCGCGGCGGTGAACGCGCTGATCGAAGAGATGAAAGCAGAGTCGCTGGGCTTCCTGCGCCAGGGCATGCCTGAAGGTGAGCCAGAAATGGACTGCACCGCATTCATGCGTTATGTCGGCCAGGGTTGGGAAATCCCCGTGGCGCTGCCGTTCAAGGCCTTCACCGCTGCCGATACCGTGCAGTTCAAGGCATTGTTCGAAGAGGCCTACACCCGCTTCTTTGGCCGCCCGATCGAAGGCCCGGACATCGAGATCGTCAGCTGGTCGGTGCGCGCCAGTTCGCCGCTGCCGCCCGTGGAGCACATCGAAACTGTCGGCGCTGTGTACCGCTCGCAGGAAGTTGCCCGCCGCCAGGTGTTCGACGTGGCTGCCGGCGGTTTCGTCGACGCCGGTATCCATCCGCGCGAAGAGCTGCAGGTCGGTGCCCGTGTCGACGGCCCGGCGATCATCGTCGAGCGCGAAACCTCGACCTTCGTCACCTCCAACTTCACCGCCACGGTCCAGCCAGACGGCTGCCTGCTGGTTGTGCGCCGCTAACGCCTGAATTCGGAAGAGCTGAACATGAGCGATACGTTGATCGACATTCAAATGCAGGTGATGTGGAACCGCCTGGTCTCGGTGGTCGAAGAACAGGCCCTGACCCTGATCCGCACTGCCTTCTCCACCAGCGTGCGCGAGGCCGGCGACCTGTCGGCCGGCGTCTTCGACCGCGCCGGCAACATGCTGGCCCAAGCGGTCACCGGCACCCCGGGCCACGTCAACACCATGGCCGAGGCGGTGGTGCACTTCATCAAGGACATCGGCGAAGACAACATCTTCGAAGGTGACGTGTACGTGACCAACGACCCGTGGAAGGGTACCGGCCACTTGCACGACATCACCATCGTTTCGCCGTCTTTCTACAAGGGCAAGCTGATCGGCTACTTCGCCAGTACCGCCCACGTGGTCGACATCGGCGGCCGGGGCTTTGGCCCGGATGCCCGTGAGGTCTACGAAGAAGGCCTGTTCATCCCGATCATGAAGCTGTTCGAGCGTGGCAACGTCAACCGCGACCTGATCAACATCCTGCGCAACAACGTGCGTGAGAATGACCGGGTAGTGGGTGACTTCTATGCCCTGTCGGCCTGTAACGAAACCGGCCACAAGCGCCTGCTGGACATGCTTGAAGAGTTCCAGCTGGACGACCTGGAGCACATCGGCGGGTTCATCCTCGAACACAGCCGCCGTGCCACCCTGGAATGCTTCAAGTCGCTGCCGCACGGCACCTACAGCAACAGCATGACCCTCGACGGCTATGACGTGCCGGTTACCTTGGCGGTGACCATCACCGTTGGCCCGGATGGTATCCAGAGCGACTTCACCGGTACGTCGGGCATGAGCCAGTTCGGCATCAACGTGCCACTGGGTTACGCCAAGGCCTATGCCTGCTACGGCCTCAAGTGCATCGTTGCGCCAGAGATTCCGAACAACACTGCATCCTTGGCACCGTTCGAGGTGACTGCACCCGAAGGCTGCATCCTCAATGCCAAGCACCCGGCACCGGTGTCTGTGCGCCATGTGCTCGGTCACTTCGTGCCTGACCTGGTGCTCGGTGCGCTGCACAAGTGCCTGCCAGGCAAGGTGCCAGCCGAGGGCGCCAGCGCCCTGTGGAACCTGCACCTGAGCGTGCGCCCGCTGGAAAGCAACCCCAATGGCCGCAACGCCGAAATGCTGATGTTCAACAGCGGCGGCATGGGTGCGCGTTCGGCGATGGACGGCCTGAGCGCCACTGCGTTCCCGAGCGGTGTGCACACCATGCCGGTGGAAGCGACCGAGCACGCCGGCCCCGTGGTGGTCTGGCGCAAGGAGCTGCGTGAAGGTTCCGGTGGTGCCGGCCAGCTGCGCGGTGGCTTGGGCCAGGAAATCGAAGTGTCGGCCAGCGAAGGCTACAGCTTCCGCTTCAGCGCGATGTTCGACCGTATCCAGTACCCGGCCCGTGGCCTGGAAGGCGGCCAGCAGGGTGCCGAAGGCTTTGTCGGCCTGGACGACGGCAGCGTGCTGCGCGGCAAGGGCCAGCAGTTCGTGCCGGCGGAGCGCCGCCTGGTGCTGCGCCTGCCGGGTGGCGGTGGTTACGGCGACCCGCGTCAGCGTGACCGCCAGTTGGTCGAGCGCGACCTGCGCTACGGCTACATCAGCGCCGAGCAGGCGCGTGCCGACTACGGCTTCGAAGCCGCCAAGGAGCGTTGAGCGATGGACGTGCAAAGCAGCCGCGTCAAAGCGGTAAAAAGCTCGCCGAGCATGGCCGTGTCGGTGCTGGCCAAGCAAATGCTGGCCAAGGGTGAGCCAGTCATCAACCTGGCGCTGGGCGAGCCGGACTACAACGTTCCGGCCCACGTGATCGAGGCTGCGTACCAGGCCATGCTGGCGGGCAACAACCACTACACCGCGCCCAACGGCATGGAGAGCCTGCGCCAGGCGATCGTCGACAAGTTCGCCCGGGAAAACGACCTGGCCTATGGCTTGGACGAAATCTGCGTAGGCAACGGCGCCAAGCAACTGTTGTTCAACGCCTTCCTGGCCACCCTGGAAGAAGGTGATGAGGTCGTCACCCCGGCGCCGTACTGGGTGTCGTACACCGACATGGCGATGCTCAACGGCGGTGTGCCGGTGGTTATCCCGTGCGGTGCCGAGCAGGGTTTCAAGGTTGCCCCGGAGCAACTGGAGGCCGCCATCACCCCGCGTACGCGCTGGGTGATGCTGAACTCGCCGAACAACCCGAGCGGGGCGATCTTCACCCGTGAAGAGTTTGCAGCGCTGGGCAAGGTGCTGGAGCGCCACCCCAACGTGCTGGTGATCTCGGACGAGATCTACGAGCACATCGTGCTTGGCGACCAGCCGTTCGTGTCGTTCGTCACGGCGTGCCCGCAATTGCGCGAGCGCACGCTGCTGATCAACGGGGTGTCCAAGGCCTACGCCATGACCGGCTACCGCCTGGGTTACGCAGCAGGGCCTAAAGACCTGATCGTGGCCATGAACAAGACCCAGTCGCAGACCACCACTTGCCCGTCGAGCATCTCGCAGTTGGCGGCGGTGGCGGCACTGAACGGCCCGCAGGACTTCGTGCGCGATGCCAATCGTGAGTACCAGGCGCGTGGCGCGCTGGTGGTGGACGGCCTGGCGCAGATCCCGGGCCTGAAGCTGCAGATGCCGCAGGGTGCGTTCTACGCCTTCCCTGAGGTCAGTGCCTTCATTGGCAAGCGCACGCCAGACGGGCAGGTGATCAGCAATGACACCGAGCTGTCGGCCTACCTGTTGCGGGTGGGCAAGGTAGCCACCGTGCCAGGTTCGGCGTTCGGTGTGGAGCCTTACGTGCGCCTGTCCTTCGCCACTTCGCGTCAGGAACTGGAACAGGCACTGGGCCAGCTGCGCGAAGCCTTCGCAGCGCTGGTCTGATCAAACGAATTGAATAGAGGTAGACCATGAGCAAGCCATTCAAACGCCTGCTGATCACCGGCGCCGCCGGGCGCCTGGGCAGCGTGCTGCGCAAGCACCTGGCGCAGTTCGCCGACGAACTGCGCCTGACCGACATCGCCGACCTGGGCCACGCTGCGCCGCACGAAGAATTGATCCGTTGCGACCTGGGCAACTTCGCCGACGTACTGCCGCTGACCGAAGGCGTGGATGCCATCGTGCATGCCGGTGGCGTGCCGGTTGAAGACACCTTCGAGAAGATCCTCAACGGCAACATCGTCGGCACCTACAACATCTACGAAGCGGCCCGCCGCAACGGTGTGAAGCGGGTGGTGTACACCAGCTCCAACCACGCCATCGGCTTTTACGACCGCACCGAAACCATCGATGCCACCGCTGCGCATCGGCCAGACAGCCTGTACGGCGTCAGCAAGTGCTTTGCCGAGGACCTGGGCCGTTACTACTGGGACAAGTTCGCCATCGAGTCGGTGAACCTGCGCATCGGTTCGTCGTTCCCCGAGCCGCTGGACCGCCGCATGCTCGCCACCTGGCTGTCGTTCGACGACTTCGCCCAGCTTACCGAACGCTCGTTGCTGGCGCCTCGCGTCGGCCACATGGTGGTGTATGGCATGTCCGATAACCGCGAAAGCCTGTGGGACAACCGCCTGGCTTCGTCGATTGGCTATGTGCCCAAGGACAGTGCCGACGACTACCGCGAGAAAGTGCTGGCCGAACATCCGCCGCTTGACCCGAATGAGCCGGCGGCCCGCTACCACGGCGGCAACTTCGCCGGCGCCGGCCACTTCGAAGACCCGAAATGACCTGTACCGGCCCTATCGCCGGCAAGCCAGCTCCCACAGGTACGGCGCGGAGCCTGAGCTGTGTGCAATACCTGTGGGAGCTGGCTTGCCGGCGATGAGGCCGGTGCAGGCAGATCTGCATTTTGTGATCAGCGCAACATCAGAAGAGAGCTAACTCCATGGCTTCCACCGCAAAACAACAGAACTACGATGTGGTGATCGTCGGCGGCGCCGTCAATGGCAGCGCCACCGCCTACTTCCTGGCCAACAACCCGGACTTCAAAGGCTCGCTGTTGGTCATCGAGCGCGACTGGACCTACAACAAGTCGGCCACCGCGCTTTCAAGCAGCTCGATCCGCCAGCAGTTCTCCAACCCGATCAACATCGAAATCTCGAAGTTCGGCGCCGAATTCGTGCGCAACTTCCCCGACCTCATGGAAGTGGAAGGTGACCGCCCGGACCTGGCCTTCCACGAGAACGGCTACCTGTTCCTGGGCGACAACAAGGGTTACGAAGTGCTGCGCCGCCTGCACGACACCCAGGTGTCGCATGGCGCCGATGTGCACCTGCTGGACCCCGAGCAGCTCAAGCGCAAGTTCCCTTGGGTGAACATCGACACGTTGGCTGGCGCCAGCTACGGCCAGACCGGCGAAGGCTGGTTCGACAGCCTCGGCATGCTCAACGGCTTCCGCCGCAAGGCGCGTTCGATGGGCGTCGAGTACATCGAAAACGAAGTGGTCGCCATCCAGCGTGAAGGCGACCGCATCACTGGCGTGCAACTGGCCAGTGGCGAACGCATCGGCTGCGGCATGCTGGTGAACTGCGCCGGCACCCGTGGCACCAAGGTCGCGCGCATGGCTGGCCTGGATATCCCGGTCGAGCCGCGCCGCCGTTCGCTGTTCGTGTTCGACTGCCGTACCCCGCTGGAAGGCACCGTGCCGCTGACCATCGACCCGACCGGCGTGTTCTTCCGCCCTGAGGGCAAGTTCTACCTGGGTGGCACCTATCCCAAGCATGACCCGGAAGTGGACTTCGAGGACTTCGACGTGATGCACGACGAGTTCGACGAAGAAGTCTGGCCGATCCTGGCCGAGCGCGTACCGGCGTTCGAAGGCATCAAGGTGGTCAACTTCTGGGCCGGGCATTACGACTTCTGCGTGCTGGACCACAACGCCATCGTCGGCCCGCACAACGAAGTCGGCAACTTCCTGTTCTGCAACGGCTTCAGTGGCCATGGCCTGCAGCAGGCGCCGGCCATCGGCCGTGGCCTGTCCGAGCTGATCACCTACGGTGGCTACCGTTCGCTGGACCTGGGTGCGCTGTCCTATCAGCGAGTCATCGACAACAAGCCGTTCCTGGAAGACTCGGTCATCTGACCGCGCGCCTGAAGGAGAATAACAATGAGCAACAACACAGCGGTACGCAGCGGCGGGCAGGTCCTGGTCGATGCTTTGCGGGTCAACGGTGTAGAGCGTGCCTTCTGCGTGCCGGGCGAAAGCTACCTGGCGGTGCTCGATGCGCTGCACGACGTGCAGGATGAGATCGACCTGATCGTCTGCCGCCAGGAAGGTGGTGCAGCCTACATGGCCGAGGCCTACGGCAAGCTGACCGGCAAGCCGGGTATCTGCATGGTCACCCGCGGCCCGGGTGCGACCAACGCCTCGGTGGGCGTGCACACGGCGTTCCAGGACTCCACGCCGATGATCCTGTTCATCGGCCAGGTGGCCCGCGACCAGATCGAGCGCGAAGCCTTCCAGGAGGTGGACTACCGCCGCATGTTCGGCCAGATGGCCAAATGGGTGGTGCAGATCGACGATGCCGCGCGCATTCCAGAGCTGGTCAACCAGGCCTTCCAGCGTGCCATCAGTGGCCGCCCGGGCCCGGTGGTGGTGGCGCTGCCTGAAGACATGCTGACCGACCTGGTGCAGGTACCTGATGCCCGCCCGGCCAAGCGCGTCGAGGCGGCCCCGGCGCCCGAAGCCCTGGGCGAGCTGCAGCAATTGCTGGCCAAGGCCGAGCGGCCGCTGGTGGTTGCCGGTGGTGGCGGCTGGACGGCCGAGGCCGTGGCCGACCTGAAGGCGTTCGTGCACACCCAGAACCTGCCGCTGGCCGCCTCGTTCCGCTGCCAGGACCTGTTCGACAACACCGACCCGCACTACGCCGGCGACCTGGGCCTGGCGGCTGGCCCGGTACTGGTGGAGGCAGTGAAGCAGTCCGACCTGCTGATCGTGGTTGGTGCACGCCTTGGCGAGATGACCACCGGTGGTTACGCCCTGGTCGACATCCCGACGCCGAAGCAGGCGCTGGTGCATGTGCATGCCAGTGCCGAAGAAATCGGCCGGGTCTATCAGCCGACCCTGGGCATCAACGCAGGCCCTGGTAGCTTCCTGCGCCAGGCCAACATCCTCGGCCCGGTGCGCCCGCAGGCTTTCGAGGACTGGACTGCCAGCCTGAACAGCGGCTACCGCGGCAACTTCGACACCCCGCGCTCGCCGGGTGGTGTGCAGATGAGCGAAGTGATCGCCTGGCTGAACAGCAACCTGCCGGCCGACAGTATCCTCACCTGCGGTGCGGGCAACTACACCGGTTGGGTACACCGTGGCTACCAGCACCGCGTGTTCCGCACGCTGCTTGGGCCTACCAACGGCTCGATGGGGTATGGCGTGCCGGCGGCAGTGGCAGCCAAGCTCACCTACCCGCAGCGAACCGTACTGGCCTTTGCGGGTGATGGTTGCTTCCTGATGAATGGCCAGGAATTGGCTACTGCCGCGCACTACGATGCGCGGGTCATCACCATCGTGGTCAACAACGGTATGTACGGCACCATCCGTATGCACCAGGAGAAGACCTACCCAGGCCGTGTTTCGGGTACCGAACTGCACAACCCGGACTTCGCTGCCCTGGCGCGGGCCTACGGGTTGCATGGTGAAACGGTGACCCGTACCGAAGATTTCGTCGCCGCCTTCGAACGCTGCCAGACGTCCGGCAAGCCGGCGCTGATCGAAATCCAGGTTGACCCCGAGGCCCTGACCCCACGCATGACCCTCAGCCAGATCCGCGACAAGGCCCTGCAGGCCAAGCGCTGATTTCACCTCAGGTGGGGCGCGGTCTGGCCCCACCTTTTTTACTGTCTTCGAACGAGCCAATCGACATGAATCTTGCCGATCACGATCTGCTGCGTGAAGTTTGCTACATCGACGGAAAATGGCAGCCGGCCGACAGTGGTCAGCGCATTGCCGTGACCAACCCGGCCACGGGCGTTGTGCTGGGCCACGTGCCACGCATGGGCGCTGAAGAAACCCGCCGCGCCATCGCCGCTGCCGAGCGTGCCTTGCCGGCCTGGCGTGCGCTGACGGCCAAGGAACGCGCTGCAAGGTTGCAGGCCTGGTTCCGCGAAATCCTTGCCCACCAGGAAGACCTGGCGCGCATCATGACCGCCGAGCAGGGCAAGCCGCTGGCCGAGTCCCGCGGTGAAATCGCCTTTGCTGCTGCCTACGTGGAGTTCTATGCCGAGGAGGGCAAGCGTATCTACGGCGATGTGATTCCATCGCCCAATGCCGACCGCCGGCTGATCGTCACCAAAGAGCCGATAGGCGTGTGTGCGGCGATCACGCCGTGGAACTTCCCGGCGGCGATGATTACCCGCAAGGCTGCGCCGGCACTGGCCGCTGGCTGCACGCTGGTACTCAAACCGGCATCGCAAACGCCGTTCAGCGCCCTGGCTTTGTGTGTGCTGGCTGAGCGCGCTGGCATTCCGCCGGGCGTGCTCAGCGTGGTCACCGGCGATTCTGCGGCCATTGGTGGCGAACTGACCGCCAGCCCGGTGGTGCGCAAGCTGTCGTTCACGGGCTCCACGCCTATCGGCATCCAGCTGCTGCAGCAATCGGCGGCGACGGTGAAGAAGGTCACCATGGAGCTGGGTGGCAATGCCCCGTTTATCGTGTTCGACGATGCCGACCTGGAAAAGGCCGTGGAAGGCGCGCTGATCGCCAAGTTCCGCAACAGCGGGCAGACCTGTGTATGTGCCAACCGTTTCTATATCCAGGACGGTATCTACGAGCGCTTTGTGGCGCGGTTTGCCGAGCGTGTCGGTGAACTGGTGGTAGGGCAGGGCGATGCTGCGGGGACGCAGGTAGGGCCGATGATCGACGGGCGTGCGGCCAGTGGTGTGGAGCAGCTGGTGGGTGAGGCGGTCGAGGCGGGTGCGCGGATAGTGACGGGTGGGCGTCGGCATGCGCTGGGTGAGGCGTTCTTCGAGCCCACCTTGCTGGCCGATGTTACCCCGGGCATGCGCGTGGCCCGTGAGGAAATCTTCGGGCCGGTGGCGCCGATCTTCCGCTTTAGCACCGAACAGGAAGTGATCGCCCAGGCCAACGATACCGAGTTCGGCCTGGCCTGCTATGCGTATACCCAGGATGTCGGGCGCGTGTGGCGGGTGTCCGAGGCGCTGGAGTACGGGATGGTGGGTATCAACGTCGGGGTGGTTGCTACCGAGGTTGCGCCGTTTGGTGGCGTGAAGGCATCCGGGCTGGGCAGGGAAGGGTCGCGTTACGGGATCGAGGATTACCTGGAGATCAAGTACGTGTGCGTGGGGCTTTGATGTTCATCTGAACCACTGATGTTGGCTCGGCAGGCCTCTTCGCGGGCGCGCCCGCTCCCACAGGGTATGCATGACACCTGTGGGAGCGGGCGTGCCCGCGAAGGGGCCAGTGCAGGCATAACGATCAGGCCTTGCTGTCGAGCAACCGCTGGTAACGCGACAGGCTTTCTTCCAGGTGCTTGCGCAGCGCCGTGCGTGCACTGTTCACATCACCCATGCTGATCGCCGACAGGATCGCCCCGTGCTCACGGCCGATCTTCTTGATGTGCGCCTGGCGGTTCTTGCCGGTCACCTGGCCATGCTTGAGGTTGAGGTCGAGGATGATGTCCGGCCCCAGTGCTTCCAGCAGTTGGGTGAAGTGCGGGTTGTTGGTGGCGCGGGCAATGGCCAGGTGGAACTCGAAGTCGGCCTTGGCTTCTTCCTCTTGCGAAGCGCCGTCCAGCGAGTTGAACCGGTCGAACGCCTCGGTGATCGCCGCCATGCTGGCCGGGCTGCGCCGCTCGGCGGCGCGCGCCACCGACTCGGCCTCGATACCCAGGCGCAGCTCCAGGATCTGCGCAGCGGCGCGCACGTCATCCACCACGCTGTCGATGGCAAAGCCGATGCGTTTGACGTCTTGCTCGACCACGAATACACCCACGCCCTGGCGGGCGATCAGGCGCCCGCCCAGGCGCAGCGAGGCAACGGCCTCGCGGATGACGGGGCGGCTGACGTTGAATTCCTTGCACAGCTCTTGTTCGGACGGCAGCTTGTCGCCCGGGCCGTAGGTGCCGTTGTCGATGCGGCTGGAAAGCTCCTGGATCACGGTTTCCGCCAGGTTGGCGCGACGCGTGCCTAACGACGCATTCATAGAAAAGTTGCTCCTGAAACTGATTGGCTCATCACGGTTGATTCTCCGGCAGGTTGCGCGCAGCCCTCGTGCCCCTTGCGGCGGGATCCGTAGCCAACCAGCGGTGATGTTGTCGGCATATGTTATCAAACATCTGACCTGTGGGAGCGGGCTTGCCCACGAACGGGCCTCCACGCGTGCTTACAGAAAATTTAACAACGCCTTCAGCATACACCCATTGACAGTTGCCTGCTGACTGTTATCTTACAAGTGCGATGGCGTTCCGGCCAATTCGCATGCGGTAAGCGATGTCGAGGTTCGTCCAATTACTACTGGGAGCTGAGCATGAATAACAATAAGGGAGGGCGTGCAGCCCTCGCGACCGCGGTAGGTTTGCTGATAGCCATGGGGGCGGCGCACGCAGCGGACAGTGAAATTGTCAGGATCGGCTTTGCCGGGCCCCTGACCGGCCCATCGGCACACCAGGGACAGGACGTCGAGCATGGCATTCAGATTGCCGTCGAAGAGGCTAACCAGCAGCAACTGAAAATCGGTGACAAGGTGGCCCAGTTCAAGCTGGTGTCCGAGGACGATGTCGCCGACCCGCGCACCGGCACTGCGGTTGCGCAACGGCTGGTGGACTCGAAAGTGGCGGTGGTGATCGGCCATTACAACTCCGGTACCAGCATCCCCGCCTCGAAGATCTACGCCGCCGCCGGCATCCCGCAGATCTCGCCATCGGCCACTAACCCGACGCTGACTCGCCAGGGCATCACTTCGGTGTTCCGTACCGTCAACGACGATGCCACCCTTGGCCGCTATGCCGGCAACTACCTGGTCAGCCAGCTCAAGGCCCAGCGCATTGCCATCTTCGACGACCGTACCGCTTACGGCCAGGGCCTGGCCGATGAAGTGACCAAGGCGGTCAAGGCGGCAGGCGGCAACGTCGTGGTGCGCGAATACACCAACGACAAGTCCACCGACTTCAACGCCATCCTCACCACTGCCAAGGCGCAAAAGGCCGACGCGGTGTTCTTCGCTGCGCTCGACTACCAGGCCGCGCCAATGGCCAAGCAGATGAAGAACCTGGGCCTCAAGGCGCGCTTCATGAACATCGGCAACCTGCCCAACGACTCGTTCAAGCAAATGGCCGGCAGTGCCGCCGAAGGCACCTACGCCTGGAACTACGGCACGCCGTTGCAGGACATGCCCAAGGGCGCTGCGTTCGAGCAGAAGCTCAAGGACAAGTTCGGCGTAGGCGTGGTGCAGTCTTCACCGGCTGCCTATGACGCCACCTGGGCGGCGATCAACGCCATGGTCAAGGCCGGCTCCGACGACCCCAAAGTCTACCTGCCGGTGCTCAAGGGCCAGAGCTACGACGGTGTTACCGGCACCATTGCCTTTGATGACCAGGGCAACCTGAAAAACCCGGCGGCGACCGTGTTCCAGTTTGCCGACGGTGGCTGGAAAACCCTGTCGGTCGAGCGCGACTGAGTTCTACCCATAACAAGCGGGCGCAAGCCCGCAACATAACAAGAAGACTTTTCCCACCTGCCAGGCCTGTCGGTCGCGTGGCGCTGCAACGCCGCGCGTCGACGACAACGCAGTTTCGAGGATTCAGCGCGTGGACGGTAATTTCGATATCTTGTTGCAACAGGTCCTCAACGGCCTGGTGCTGGGCAGTATCTATGCCCTGGTAGCCCTGGGCTACACCATGGTCTACGGCATCATCGGCCTGATCAACTTCGCCCATGGCGAGGTGGTGATGGTCGGCGCCATGGTGACCATTTCGGTACTGACGATGCTCGCCGGTGCAGGCTTTGCGCCCGGCATCATCACCTTGCTGCTGGCGATCATGGCTGCCGTGGTGGTGTGCATGCTGCTGGCTCAGGGCATGGAAAAGTACGCCTACCGGCCCTTGCGCAAAGCCCCGCGGCTGACCCCGCTGATTCTTGCCATCGGCATTTCCATTGCCCTGCAGAACCTGGCGATGATGATCTGGGGGCGCGGCTACAAAACCTTCCCCGAGGTGGTCGAAACCCAGCCGGTGGATGTGTTCGGCGCCACCATCACCAATGTGCAGCTGTCGATCATGCTGATTGCCGTGGTGATCATGCTTGGCCTGTGGCTGCTGGTGGACAAGACCCGCCTGGGCAAGGCCATGCGCGCCACCGCGCAAAACCAGGAAGTGGCCGGGTTGATGGGTATCAACATCAACCGGGTGATCAGCGCCACCTTCCTCATCGGCGCCAGCCTGGGCGCCATTGCCGGCGTCATGCGCGCCGTCAACTACGGCCAGGCGGACGCCTACATGGGCCTGTTGCTGGGCCTGAAGGCGTTCTCGGCCGCGGTGCTGGGTGGCATTGGCAACCTGTTCGGCGCCATGGCCGGTGGCCTGCTGCTGGGGCTGATCGAATCGCTGGCGGCGGGGTATACCGGGCAGCTCACCGGTGGCTTCCTGGGTGCCAACTACCAGGACATCTTTGCCTTTGCGGTGTTGATCCTGGTCTTGCTGTTCCGGCCAAACGGCCTGCTTGGCGAACGCCAGGCCGACCGTGCCTGAGGAGCCCGCGATGAAAAACCTCAAGACCCAATACCTGCTGTTGATCCTCGGCTTCATTGCCTTGCCGTTCATCATCGAGGCCATCCCGATGCTGGGCCCCACCTGGGTGCGCATTCTTGGCTTTGCCATGCTTTACGTGCTGTTGGCGCTAGGCCTGAACATCGTCATTGGTTATGCCGGCCTGCTCGACATGGGCTACATCGGCTTCTATGCCATTGGTGCCTACCTGTATGCGTTGCTGGCCTCGCCGCACCTGCAACTGGCGGGGCTGACGCAAATGGTGATGGACTGGCCGCTGTGGGTGATCATTCCGCTGGCGGCGATTGCGGCTGCCATCTGCGGGGTGTTGATCGGGGCGCCGGTGCTCAAGCTGCGCGGTGACTACCTGGCCATCGTCACCCTGGGCTTCGGCGAAATCATCCGCATTTTCATGAACAACCTGGACCAGCCGGTGAACATCACCAATGGCCCCCAGGGCATCAGCAGCATCGCACCGCTGCATGTGGACGGCGGGGCATGGATGCATCTGCCGGGCGAGGGCGCGGCGCCGCTGTTGTCTTTGCAGCAAAGCTGGAGCCTGTTTGGCCTGCAAGTATCGCCGGTGATCAGCTACTACCTGTTCTTCCTGTTCATCGTCATCCTTTGCATCGTTTTGTCCAAACGCCTGGAAGTGTCGCGCATCGGCCGCGCCTGGATGGCCCTGCGCGAGGATGAAGTGGCGGCCGAGGCCATGGGCCTGAACAAGCGCAACCTCAAGCTGCTGGCGTTTGCCATGGGCGCAACCTTTGGTGGCGTATCCGGTGTGCTGTTCTCCAGCTACCAGGGCTTTGTCAGCCCTGAGTCGTTCACCCTGATGGAATCGATCATGGTCCTGGCCATGGTGGTGCTCGGCGGCATGGGCTCGATCCGCGGCGTGGTGCTGGGGGCGCTGATCCTGTCGGTGATGCCAGAGCTGTTCCGCGACCTGGTCAACTGGATTCAGCCTTGGGTGATGGACAACGTCACCTTCATCAGCCGCGACATCCTGCGCAACGTGCTAGATGCCTCGACCCTGCGCATGCTGGTGTTCGGCCTGGCGCTGATCCTGGTCATGCGTTTTCGCCCTGAAGGCCTGTGGCCGTCAGACCGCCGCCGTGCCGAACTGCACGACAGCGACCCGGAGCTTGCGCCGGTGCCGGCAGCACTCAGCACTACAGTGCAGGCGCCGGCCACCGAGGCCTCCTTCGAATACCCGGCCAAACAGGCGGACAAAGCATGAGCGACGTACTTCTCGAACTGCATCAGGTGAGCAAGTTCTTTGGTGGCCTGCAGGCGCTGCACGGCATCGACCTGAGCATTCGTCGCGGTGAGATCCGCGGCCTGCTCGGCCCTAACGGCGCGGGCAAGACCACCTTGTTCAACGTGCTCACAGGCTTGTACAAGGCCGAGCAGGGGCGGGTGATGTTCGACGGCAAACCGCTGCGCATCAGCAAACCGCACAAGGTGGTGGAGGCCGGTATTTCGCGCACCTTCCAGAACATCCGCCTGTTCCACAACATGACCGCCCTGGAGAACGTGATGATCGGCCGCCACGTGCGCACCCGCAGTGGTGTGTTCGGCGCCATCCTGCGCACCCCGGCTTGTGTGCGTGAAGAGCGCGAGATCCGCCAGGCCGCCCGTTACTGGCTGAATTACGTTGGTATCGGCCACCTGGCCGGTGAGCTGGCCAAGAGCCTGTCCTACGGTGACCAGCGCCGCCTGGAAATCGCCAGGGCCCTGGCAACCGAGCCCAAGCTGATTGCCCTGGACGAGCCGGCAGCGGGCATGAATGCCTCGGAAACCGAAGGCCTGCGCCAACTGATGTGCAAAATGCAGGCTGATGGCAAGACGGTGCTGTTGATCGAGCACGACGTGAAGCTGGTTATGGGCCTTTGCGACCACATCACGGTGCTCGAATTCGGCCGCAAGATCGCCGACGGCTTGCCGGCGGATGTGCGCAAGGACCCCAAAGTGATCGAGGCGTACCTGGGCGCGGAGGCTGTGGCATGAGCAACATTCTGGAAGTGAATGATCTGAAGGTGTCCTATGGCGCGATCCAGGCGATCAAGGGCATCGACCTCAAAGTGGGCCAGGGCGAGATGGTGGCGCTGATCGGTGCCAACGGTGCCGGCAAGACTACCACCCTGAAGACCCTGGCCGGGCTGCTGAAGCCCAGCGACGGCAACATCACCTTCGATGGCAAGGCCCACGCGGTGATCAAAAGCCATGACCTGATTCGCGAAGGCCTGGCACTGGTGCCAGAAGGGCGGGGCATTTTCCCCAAGCTGACCGTGCACGAAAACCTTGAGATGGGCGCCTTTACCCGGCGTGACGGCAAGGACGCCATTGGCGCCGACATCGAGCGCATGTACGGCATCTTCCCGCGGTTGAAGGAGCGTGCATATCAGCTGGCCGGGACCATGTCGGGCGGGGAGCAGCAGATGCTGGCCATTTCCCGTGCGCTGATGGGCCGCCCCAAGCTGTTGCTGCTCGATGAGCCGTCCATGGGCTTGGCGCCGATCATCGTGCAGAAAATCTTCGAGACCATCGTCGAGGTGGTCAAGGGTGGCGTGACCCTGTTGCTGGTGGAGCAGAACGCCCGGCTTGCGCTGCAGACCTGCCAGCGCGCCTACGTCATCGATGGTGGGCGCATCACCCTGGAAGGGTGTGCAAAGACGCTGCTGCACGACGATCAAGTGAAAAAGGCCTACCTCGGCGAATAACCCCCGAGGCCCCAGCAAGCACATTTGAAGTATTTATCTGGAGATATGCAGTGAGCGATATCGAGCGTTATGGGTTCGACACCCGTATTCACCATGCCGTCAAACACAATGGTGTTGTGTACCTGACCGGCCAGGTTGCCACACCCGGCGAGTCCGCTGCGGCGCAAACCCGTGAAGTGCTGGCCAAGATTGACCGCCTGCTGGCCGAGGCGGGCAGCGACAAGACCCGCATCCTGAATGCCATTTTGCTGTTGGACGATTTCCGTGACTTCGATGAGGTGAACAAGGTGTGGGACGCCTGGCTGGTGAAAGAGCACGCACCTGCACGCTCCAGTGCCCAGGCGCGCCTGGCCAAGCCCGGCATGCTGGTTGAAATCATCATCACCGCCGCAGCTTGAAGCGCGCCTGACAATGCGCCCCGCACGTTTACAGTCACTGCGATCCACCGGGTTTCGCCGAACACAATGATAAGAAGGCTCGCCGCAGCCCGTGCTGCGGCGAAGCTGATCGAAGGTTTCAGATGACGTCGTCCCAACCGAAAAAACAACGTTCCCTCCAGCATGGCCTGACTTCTCGCCAGGTCTCGATGATTTCCATCGCCGGCATCATTGGTGCCGGTTTGTTCATTGGCTCTTCCAACGCCATTGCCTCCGCTGGCCCCGCCATCCTCATCTCCTACGCCATGACCGGGCTGCTGGTGCTGCTGGTGATGCGCATGCTGGGCGAGATGGCCGTGGCCAACCCCAACAGCGGGTCCTTTTCCACCTATGCCGGCGAGGCCATCGGGCCGTGGGCCGGGTTTACCATCGGCTGGCTGTACTGGTGGTTCTGGGTGCTGATCATCCCCGTCGAGGCCATTGCCGGCGCGGATATCCTGCACGCCTGGTTCCCGTCGATCCCTTCCTGGCTGTTCGCGTTCCTGATCATGGCGGTGCTGGCATGCAGCAACCTGGTCAGCGTGAAAAACTTCGGTGAGTTCGAGTTCTGGTTCGCCCTGGTCAAGGTGCTGGCGATCATCGGTTTCATCGTGGTGGGTGGCATGGCTGTGTTCGGTGCCTGGCCGCTGGCCAAGGTGTCCGGCGTCAGCCAGCTGTGGGCCAATGGCGGCTTTGTGCCCAACGGTTGGGGGGCGGTACTGGGTGGCGTGCTGATTACCATCTTCTGCTTCTTCGGCGCAGAGGTGGTCACCATCGCAGCCGGCGAAACGTCCAACCCGAAGGAGAAGATCCGCCGCGCCACCAACCTGGTGGTGTACCGCATTGCCATTTTCTACCTGGCGTCGATCTTCCTGGTGGTGTCGCTGGTTGCCTGGAATGACCCGGCGTTGAAAACGGTGGGGTCGTTCCAGCGGGTGCTGGAAGTGCTCAACGTGCCCGGCGCCAAACTGATGGTCGACCTGGTGGTGCTGGTGGCGGTAACCAGTTGCATGAACTCCGGGCTGTATACCGCTTCACGCATGCTGTATTCGCTGGGCGCGCGCGGTGAAGCGTTGCCGATTACCCGGCGTGTATCGGGCAGCGGTGTGCCGGTGGCGGCGGTGCTGTTGTCGACGCTGGCGGGGTTCGCGGGTTGCCTGGTGAACTATGTGTTCCCGGGGAAGGTGTTCAGCTTCTTGCTGTCGACCACAGGCTCCATTGCCTTGCTGGTTTACCTGGTGATTGCCGTGTCCCAGCTGCGCATGCGCGCACGGGCCGAGCGTGAAGGTACTGAGTTGGCGTTCAAGATGTGGTTGTTCCCATGGCTGACCTGGCTGGTCATTGGTGCCATCTTGCTGGTGCTGGGGTATATGCTGGTCAGTGATGCCTACCGTTATGAGGCCTTGATGACGGCGGGGGTGACCGGGTTCATCCTGCTGGTGTGTGTGACCCGGCGGCAGCTGGGCATGGCGGGCAGGGTGGTGTACGGGGATTGAGACCCTGGGGCCGCTCTGCGGCCCATCGCGACACAAGGCCGCTCCTACAGGGGTACGCGATCCCTGTAGGAGCGGCCTTGTGTCGCGATGGGGCGCGAAGCGGCCCCAAAAAACCTAAGTGTGCGGCACGCTCCGGGCATTTGCACCGCCCGCATACTCAGGCTTCAAATGCCCTTGCTCATCCAGCAGGTAAGCATCCATCACCTCCCGCACCACCGGCCCCGCCACGCGTCCCCCAGCCTCACCGTTCTCGATCATTACCGCCACCACCACACTCGGGTGGTCAGCCGGGGCAAAGCCCACAAACAGGGCATTATCGCGGTGCCGTTCCAGGGTCTTGTTGCGGTTGTAACGCTCACCCTGCTTGATCGCCACGACCTGCGCGGTGCCACTCTTGCCGGCAATCCGGTACTGCGCACCCGCCGCCGCCGCACGGGCGATACCGCGCGGGTCGTGCATGACCATCTGCATGCCCTGGCTGACCTGGTCCCAGGCGTGTTTGTCGTGCAGCACGATGTTGGGCATCGGGTTGGGGTCGACCGGCGCAGCGCCGCCCACGGTCATGGCCAGGTGCGGGCGGTGCCACACACCTTTGCTTGCCAGCAGGCTGGTGGCCTGGGCCAGTTGCAGCGGGGTGACCTGCATGTAGCCCTGGCCGATGCCCAGGATCAGTGTCTCCCCCGGGAACCAGGCCTGGCGCCGGGTGGCGCGCTTCCACTGGGCTGACGGCATCAGCCCGGACGCTTCTTCGAACATGTCCAGCGACACCTTCTGGCCCAGGCCGAATTCGGCCATGTAGTCGTGCAGGCGGTCGATGCCCAGCTTGTGTGCCAGGTCGTAGAAATAGGTGTCGTTGGAACGCATGATGGCGGTGTACATGTCCACCCAACCATCGCCGCTGCGGTTCCAGTTGCGGTACTTGTGGTCATAGTTGGGCAGCTCGTAATAGCCCGGGTCGAACACCCGGCTCCCCGGGGTAATCACGCCGCTGTCGAGGCCGGCAATGGCCACTTCCGGCTTTACCGTCGAGCCTGGGGCATACAGGCCGCGCAGTACGCGGTTGAACAGCGGGCGGTCGATGGAGTCGCGCAGCTCGGCGTATTGCTTGAAGCTGATGCCCTTGACGAACAGGTTGGGGTCGAAGCTGGGGTTGCTGACCATCGCCAGCACATCGCCATTGGCCGGGTCCAGCACCACCACCGAGCCACGGCGGTCGCCCAGCGCCTTTTCCGCGGCCACCTGCAAGTGCGCGTCCAGGGTCAGGACAATGTCTTGCCCGGGTGTCGGGTCTTTGTGGTTGAGCACGCGCATCACCCGGCCCTGGGCGTTGGTCTCGACCTCCTCATAGCCTACGTGGCCGTGCAGCTGGCTTTCGTAGAAGTGCTCGATACCGGTCTTGCCGATGGACTGGGTGCCGCGGTACTCGGTGCTGTCGAGGGCCTTGGCTTCTTTCTCGTTGATACGCCCCACATAGCCCACCGAGTGGGCGAAATGCCCGGCCAGCGGGTACTCACGGATGAACTGCGGCTCCACCTCCAGGCCCGGCAGGCGGAACTGGTTCACCGCCACCAGGGCAATCTGCTCTTCGCTCAGGCCCACCATCAGGGTTACCGGTTCGAAGGGCTTGCGGCCACGGCGCAGGTCTTTGTCGAACTGCTTGCGGTCGTCCTCGGTCAGGCCCAGTACCTGGGTCAGGGTGTCGAGTACCTTGGCCGAATCACCGCCGGCCCGCTCGCGGGTCATGGTCAGGTCGAAGCTGGGTTTGTTGTCGGCCAGCACCACACCGTTGCGGTCGTAGATCAGCCCGCGTTCGGGGGCGATGGGCAGCACGTGTACGCGGTTGTTTTCCGATACCGCGGTTTGCTGGTCATGCTGCAGCACCTGCAATACATACAGCCGCCCCACCAGCACGGCACACAGGCTGAACACCAGGGCGGCGCAGGCCAGGAGCCGGCGGTTGACCAGGTGCTTTTCCTTTTCGTGGTCCTTGAGGGGGATGGGTTGTGGCATTGGTAGCTCTTTTCTGCAGCTATCGCGGTGGCTGTACGGGCGCGCGATCGGGCCGGGGATGCTACGCAACACCTACCGCAGCCTCAAGGCGGGTGATGGTTGCCGGTGGGGCGGCAGTGGCTGTCTGCCGCGTATTCAGGGCGCTGGCGGCGAACATGAAGATTTGTTCATGGCGGCGCTGTCATGGAGGGAAAGGCCTGATGCATTGTATTTTTTGTGGATCCATGAAATGTAAGTGTTCGATAAACGAACAGAAGTTGAATGAGATGCTAATTTTGTAACTGGCTGAATATTATCAATAAATACTTATTATCTTTGATTTATCACATCTTGGATGCGTGTTACCTACCGCTTGGATAAGCGTCCCTTGTTGTTTGTGGATCCATTATCTGGTTGATTAGCGCCTGACAACGGCCGGAGCCCTCCAGCCGTATGCGATAACAATTACAAAAAGGGTCCAAGTCATGAATGGCTATCCAGGGGCACGGAACCGTCGACGTTCCCTCCGCTTTGCCTGCGCGTGCGCATCTGTCCTTCCACCTTTGGCCAGCCTGGGCCAGCAGGTGACGCCATGAATACCGATCTCAAGCAACGCCTGGACAACGACCCGATGGGCCGTTTCCAGTGCCTGGCCATTGGTATTTGCATTGTCCTCAACATGATCGATGGCTTCGACGTGCTGGTAATGGCCTTCACCGCCGCCTCGGTGTCTGCCGAGTGGGGCCTGAACGGCGCGCAGGTGGGGCTGCTGCTTAGCGCCGGCCTGTTCGGCATGGCGGCCGGGTCGTTGTTCATTGCTCCGTGGGCCGACCGCTTTGGTCGGCGCCCGCTGATCCTGTTGTGCCTGGCGCTTTCCGGCATCGGCATGCTGCTCTCGGCCATGAGCCAGACCCCGTTGCAACTGGCGCTGCTGCGTGGCCTGACCGGGCTGGGCATCGGCGGCATCCTGGCCAGCAGCAACGTGATTGCCAGTGAATATGCCAGCAAGCGCTGGCGTGGCCTGGCGGTGAGCCTGCAATCAACCGGTTATGCCCTGGGCGCGACGCTGGGCGGTTTGCTGGCGGTGTGGTTGCTGGGGCATTGGGGCTGGCGCTCGGTGTTCCTGTTTGGCGGCGTTGTCACTGTGCTGGTGATCCCGCTGGTGCTGCTGTGGTTGCCTGAGTCGCTGGACTTCCTGCTGGCGCGCCGCCCGGCCAATGCACTGGCGCGGGTCAACCGCCTGGCTATGCGCCTCGGTCAGCCGGCCCTCGCGCAGCTGCCGACAGCCACTGCCAGGGCGCAGGGCGCTGCCAGCGGCTTCCGGCAACTGCTGGCACCGGCCATGCGCCGTACCACGCTGGTGATCTGGCTGCTGTTCTTCCTGGTCATGTTCGGCTTCTACTTTGTCATGAGCTGGACGCCCAAGCTGCTGGTGGCCGCCGGCCTGTCGGCCCAGCAGGGCATCACCGGCGGGGTGCTGTTGAGTGTCGGCGGCATCCTTGGCGCGGCGTTGATCGGTGGCCTGTCCTCGCGCTGGCCACTCACGCGTGTGCTGGCGTTGTTCATGCTGATCACGGCGGCGTTGCTGGTGCTGTTCGTGGCCAATGGCGCTTCGGTCAGTGCCGCCCTGGCACTGGGGCTGCTGATCGGGTTGTTCTCCAACGGTTGCGTGGCCGGCCTGTATGCACTGTCGCCTGTGGTCTATGACGCCTCGGTACGCGCCACCGGCGTGGGCTGGGGCATTGGCATCGGCCGCATGGGCGCCATCCTTTCGCCGACCGTGGCCGGTGTGTTGCTGGATGGCGGCTGGCAACCCCTGCACCTGTACGGGGTGTTCGCCAGTGTCTTCGTGCTGGCCGCAGGCTGCTTGCTGCTGCTTCGGCCAATGGCCAGGCCAACACCCGTTGCACCTGCCGAAGCACTGAGCCAGTAAGTGCCGCCCGGCCTGGCCGGGTACCTGAATGCAGTTTGCCGCCGCAGGCCCATGTTGGCCTGCGGCGGCCGGCTGCGCCTATGAAAAGCGGAGAACAATAATAATGCTGCACACAACCTGCACACCGGCCCGTTCGGCCCTGGCGGTATCGCTGGCGCTTGGCCTGGGCTTGCCTGCCTGGGCCGGGGAGGGCGGCTTCCTGGAGGATGCCAAGGCCGGGCTGACCCTGCGCAACTACTACTTCAACCGCGATTTCCGTGACCCGGGGGCGGCCAAGGGCAAGGTCGAAGAGTGGGCCCAGGGTTTCATTTTCAAGTTCAGTTCTGGCTACACCCCTGGGCTGATCGGTGTTGGCCTGGACGGCATCGCCATGTTCGGTGTGAAGCTGGACAGCGGCCGTGGCGCCAGCGGTTCCGAACTGCTGCCGGTGCACGATGACGGGCGTGCGGCCGACGATTATGGGCGCGCCGGGCTGGCGGCGAAGGTACGCATTTCGGCCACTGAGCTGAAGGTGGGTGAACTGCTGCCGGACATTCCATTGCTGCGTTACGACGATGGCCGCCTGTTGCCGCAGACATTCCGTGGCGCGATGCTGGACTCGCGGGAGATCGAAGGCCTGAGCCTGCAAGCCGGCCAATACCGCGAGGTAAGCTTGCGCAACTCGTCCGACATGCAGGACCTTTCTGCCTGGGCTGCGCCCGGTGTGACCTCGGACGGTTTCACCTATGCCGGCGCCGAATACCGCTTCAACCAGCAGCGCACGCTGATCGGCGCCTGGCATTCGCAGCTTGAAGATATCTACCAGCAAAGCTACTTCAACCTTCTGCATAGCCAGCGGGTAGGTGGGTGGACGCTAGGCGCCAACCTGGGCTATTTCATCGACCGGGACGACGGCCAGGCCCGCATCGGCCATATCCAGAGCCGCACCGGCTATGCATTGCTCTCGGCCTCGCACAGTGGCCACACGCTGTACCTGGGGTTGCAGAAGGTGAGTGGCGACAGCCAGTGGATGTCGGTGTACGGCAGCAGCGGCCGGACATTGGGCAACGACATGTTCAACGGCAATTTCAGCAACGCTGACGAGCGCTCGTGGCAAGCCCGATACGACTACAACTTTGCTGCGCTGGGTATACCAGGGCTGCTGGCCATGGTGCGTTATGGGCATGGGGAGAATGCCACCACCGCGGCAGGCCGCAATGGCAAGGAATGGGAGCGCGATACCGAGGTGAACTACACCTTCCAGAGTGGGGTGTTGAAGGACCTTAACATCCGCCTGAACAACGCGACCAACCGGCGCAGTTTCAACAGCGATTTTGATCAGACCCGGTTGATTGTGAGCTACCCGCTGTCTCTATAAAAGCTTGCACCGCGTCGCCTTCTTCGCGGGCGCGCCCGCTCCCACAGGGTCCAGGCTTACCCTGGGTTACCCGCGATCCTGTGGGAGCGGGCTTGTCGAGGCGTCGAACCGCCGCGAACACCGGCGCAGCCGGTGCCATGCACCCCGCCATACGCTAAGATGCCCGCTCATGTCCCTGGAAGTAGCCCGGATGAGCAAGCCTGGTCAAATGGTGCTGGTCGCGTTGCGCAAGATGATCGCCTCGGGCGAGCTGGCGGCCGGCGAGCGCTTGATGGAAGTCCCCACTGCTGAACTGTTCGGTGTGTCACGCATGCCCGTGCGCATGGCGTTTCGCACCCTTGAGCAGGAAGGCCTGCTGGTACGCTTTGGTGGCCGGGGCTTCCAGGTGCGCTCGGTCAGTGCCGATGACATCGCCGGTGCAGTCGAGGTGCGCGGCGTACTGGAAGGCCTGGCTGCCCGCCAGGCCGCAGAGCGTGGCCTGTCAGCCCAAGCCCGCGAGGCGCTGCAACGCTGCCTGGTCGAAGGCGACCAGCTGTTCGACAAAGGCTTTGTCACCGAAGAAGACCTGCAGGCCTACCACGACCTCAACATGCGCTTTCACCAGGTCATCATCGAGGCCAGCCGCAACCCGGCCATTGCAGACGCCTTGGCGCGTAACGACCACCTGCCATTCGCTTCGGTCACCGCCCTGGCAGTGGACCGCCACAACCTGGCCCGCGAATATCGGCGTTTCAACTTTGCGCACATGCAGCATCACGCGGCATTCGATGCCCTGGTCAACCGCCAGGGCGCCCGTGCCGAAGCCATCATGCGCGAGCACGCCAACGCCACCCTGCGCTATGCCGAAACCTTTGGTGGGGCAACGGTGGAAGAGGGCATGAAGGTCATCCTGCCCTCGTCGTAGGCCGGTTCAGATATCCAGCACCAACAGCGGCGTTCTGGAGCGCGAGCAGCAGGGCGTGAACTGATCGTTCAGCGCTTGTTCCTCTTCGGTCAGGAACATGTCGCGATGATCCGGCGTGCCTTGCAGCACGCGCGTCAGGCAAGTGCCGCAAATGCCCTGTTCGCATGACATGGCGATCTCGATACCGTTCTGTTCCAGCACCTGCACCACCGTCTGGTCGGCTGGCACCTCGAACACCTGGCCGGTGCTGCCGACCTGTACCGAAAAGCTGCCATCGTTGCTGGCATCCACGGGTGCTGCGGCAAAGTACTCCCGGTGCAGGCAAGCCTCCTGCCAGCCCAGGCCTCTGGCACTGTCCAGCACATGCTGCATGAAGCCACCCGGCCCGCACACGTACAGGTGTACATCCTGCTGTGGGTCAGCCAGTACCCGTGCAATGTCCAGGGCCGTTTCCGGTTGCTCGTCAAAATGCACGAACAGGCGGTCGGCGAAAGGTGCCTTGCGAATGCGCTCGACAAAGGCAGCACGCTCACTTGAGCGGGCGCAGTAGTGCAGTTCGAAATCCCCACCGCGTTGTGCCAGGTGTTCGGCCATGCACAGGATCGGGGTAATCCCGATACCTCCGGCAAACAGCACACTGCGCCGCGCCCCTTCCGCCAGCGGGAACAGGTTGCGTGGCGCGCTGATACGCAGGCGCGCGCCGGCCTGCACCTGCTCGTGCAAGCTGCGTGAGCCACCCCGCGAGGCCGGGTCGTTGAGCACGCCGATCAGGTAGCGGTGGCGCTCTTCGGGGTGGTTGCACAAGGAATACTGGCGCACCAGCCCGTCAGGCAGGTGCACATCGATATGCGCCCCCGCGCTGAACGCCGGCAGCAGGCTGCCATCCGCTGCTGCCAGTTCGAAGCTGCAAATGCCCTGCGCCTCATCGTTACGGGAAACCACTACGGCATCGATCATGTCGGTTTCTCCTCAGGCAGGGGTGGCGCTGGTGGCGATCAGTTGCGGCTGCGGCGCACGCTCTTTGGCGATGATCCGCTCCAGGATCTTGCGCGACTGCACGCCACCGGCATCGATGTTCAGCTTCAGCAGGTTGCGCTCGGGGTAGGCCAGCAGGTTCTTTTGTTGAAGCTCCAGCATCTCCAGGTCTTCGCTGAAAATCTTGCCCTGGCCTTCACGGATGTTGTCGGTCAACGCCTGGTCTTGCGCCGCGAAGTTGCGCGCCATGCCCCAGAAGTACCAGATCGAGGTGTCGCTTTCCGGCGTGATGAAGTCCACCACGATGCTCGACGCCTTGTGCTGCGCATCCGCGTGGTAGCCACCCTTGCCGGCATGCGCCACGCCTACCTCGATCAGCACGTGGCTGGGCGGGGTGAAGCGGCAGATCTGCCAGCGGTCCACCGGCACATCGTCGGCCAGCCCGTTGCCACGCAAGGCCATGCGCCAGAAGGGCGGGGCCATGATGTTTTCCATGTGCCGGGCAGTCACCACCTCGTCGCCGGTAACGGTGGTGACTGGTGGCGCTTCGTCGATTTCCTTCTGGCCGATGCTGGAGGCGTGCACGTAGGTTTCGTGGGTCAGGTCCATCAGGTTGTCGATCATCAGGCGGTAGTCGCAGCCGATATGGAACAGCCCACCGCCGTAGGCCCACTCATCGTTGACTGCCCATTCCAGATGCGGGATCAGCGCCGGGTCGGCCTGCGCCTGGTCGCCGGGCCAGACCCAGATGAAGCCATAGCGCTCGACGGCGGCAAAGGTTTTGTTGCAGGGGAAACCCCGTACCCGCTGGCCCGGCATCGACACAGTCTTGCCATCGCAGCCCATCACCAGGCCGTGGTAGCCGCATACCAAGTTGCCGTCCTCGACATAGCCCAGCGACAACGGTGCGCCGCGGTGTGGGCAGAAGTCCTCTACGGCGGCTACGCGGTTCTCGTGGCTGCGGTAGAACACGATCTTCTCGCCGCATATCTGCCGGCCCAGGGGCTTGGTGGCGATTTCGTCGGGGGTGCAGGCTACGTACCAGGTGTTTTTGGGGTACATGGGGGGAGGCTCTCCGGGGTTTTGTTTTTATTTAATGGATCCATTAGAGCCGTCGCCAATGTACTTGGTCAATCGTAAAATCCAACCTACCTGATGTTGTGGGCGATTATCGGATCATCTATGGATCCATTGTTGGGGCGTTACCATGGTCTTCCTTACCGCCTTTGACCCGTACCTTCCCGAACCTGCTATTCCTAAACAGACCCACCACCCACCAAGGCCCATCGATGCTCGCCATCGAAAACCTCCACAAATCTTTCCCCACCCCCCAAGGCCCGCTCCCGGTACTACAGGGCGTCAACCTGCACCTGGCCCGCGGCAGCAGCCTGGCGCTGATGGGCGAGTCGGGCAGCGGCAAGAGCACCTTGCTGCACCTGGTCGCCGGCCTGGACCGTGCCGACAGTGGCCGCATCCTGATCGATGGCACGCCGTTCGACAGCCGCTCGGAAGCCGCGTTGGCGCAGTGGCGGCGAGAGGGCATTGGCCTGGTGTTCCAGCAATACAACCTGATCAGCAGCCTGGACGTGGCGGCAAACCTCGCATTCCAGGCAAGGCTGGCCGGCCGGCATGACCGGCGTTGGTTGGCCTACCTGGCAGAGCGCCTGGGCCTGGCGGATTTGCTGGGGCGCTATCCGGAACAGTTGTCCGGCGGCCAGCAGCAGCGGGTCGCCATCGGCCGTGCGTTGGCCGGGCGCCCGGCGTGGCTACTGGCTGATGAGCCTACCGGCAGCCTTGACGAAGCCAGCAGTGATGAGGTGCTGAGCCTGCTGCTGCAACTGGTCGCCGAGGCCGGCAGTGGTGTGCTGATGGTGACCCATAGCCCACGGCTGGCGGCACGCTTGCAGCAGCGTTGCTACCTGCAAGCCGGCCGCATTCAGCCAGGGCAGGGCTGATGAGGCTTTTATCGCTGGCCGTGTTGGCGTTGCTCAGCCATTGGCGGCGCCATCGGGTGCAGTTTGTCAGCATATTTACCGGGCTGTGGCTGGCCACGGCGCTGTGGACGGGCGTACAGGCGCTGAACAGCCAGGCACGCAGTGACTATGCCCGGGCCAGTGCCGTACTCGCAGGGCCGATGCAGGCGCAACTGCTGCCGCGCAATGGCGAGCGCTTCGACCAGGGGTTGTATGTGCAGTTGCGCAGGCAGGGGTGGGCTGTGACACCGGTACTGGAGGGGCGCCTGCGCTTGCCGGGTGAACCGGCACGTAGCATGCGGCTGATCGGCATCGAACCCTTGAGCCTGCCGCCGGCCAGCAGCATTGCGGGCGTGCAGCCGCAAGCATTCGATTTGCAGGCATTCATCGGCTCACCCGGGCAAGCCTGGGTAGGGCCGGATACCTGGCGCCAATTGGGCGCAGGTCCACTGCGCGACAGCGAAGGGCAACAGCTTCCCCCCTTGGTGCTTCAACCTGCGCTGGCGCCCGGTGTAATGATTGTCGACATCGGCCATGCCCAGCGCTTGCTGCACGCGCCAGGGCAGTTGTCGCGGTTGCTGCTGGCCGGCGCGCCGGGGCCGCTGCCCGCTGCGATCGCGCCCTTGCTCGAATTACAGCCGCCGCAGGACGAGGGTGGCTTGCAGCGGCTGACCGACAGTTTTCACCTCAACCTGACCGCCCTTGGCCTGCTGGCGTTCGTTGTTGGCCTGTTCATCGCTCATGCCGCCATCGGCCTGGCACTGGAGCAGCGCCGTGGCCTGATCCGCAACCTGCGTGCCTGTGGGGTGAGCTTGAAAACCCTGCTGTGTGCCTTGATGCTGGAGCTGGGCCTGTTCGCCGTGCTGGGTGGGTTGGCCGGTGTGGTCAGTGGGTATGGGCTGGCCGCGTGGTTGTTGCCTGATGTGGCCGCCAGCTTGCGTGGCCTCTATGGCGCCCAGGTTGCCGGCACGCTGAACTTGCCCGCAGGCTGGTGGCTGACGGGTGTACTGGTGAGCGTGCTGGGTGCATTGCTGGCAGGGTTTGGCAGCGTGTTGCGTGCAGCCCGGCTGCCATTAATGGCATTGGCACAACCTCAGGCCTGGCGGTTGGCGCAGGGGCCGTGGTTGAGGCGCCAGGCCTGCGTAGCGGGTTTTCTATTGCTGCTGGCGTTGGCCTGTGGCGCGCTGGGTAACAGCCTGACCAGCGCGTTTGCCATGCTGGCTGGGCTATTGCTGGCGGCGGCGCTGTTGTTGCCGGCGTTGCTCGACCGGGTGCTGGGTGTTTTGACGCGGTATTGCCAGCGTCCCTTGGCACAATGGTTTGTCGCCGATTGCCGCCAGCAACTGCCGGCCCTGAGCCTTGCGCTTATGGCCCTGTTACTGGCACTGGCGGCCAGTGTTGGCGTGGGCAGCATGACCGAGGGCTTTCGCAAGACGTTTATTGGCTGGCTGGACATGCGCCTGTCTGCCGACCTGTATGTCACCCCCCGGGATACTGCCCAAGGTTTGCAGATTGCCGAATGGCTCGGCCAGCAACCTACCGTGAGCACGGTGTTGCCTGGCTGGCGTGTTGAAACCCGATTACAGGGTTGGCCGGTGCAGGTCCAGGGCATCGTCGATCACCCCATCTACCTGAAACGTTGGCCGTTGCTTGAGCAGCAGCCTCACGCCTGGGCGCAACTGGCCAGCGGGCAGGCCGTGATGCTCAGTGAGCAATTGGCCAGGCGCTTGAAGCTGCATCTGGGCGACCGCCTGGCGCTGCCTTCGCAGGCCATGACGGTGGTCGGGATCTATGCCGACTACGGCAACCCGAAGGGCCATGTGCTGGTGAATGCCGGTTGGTTGCGTGCTCATTGGCCACAGGCGATGCTGAACGGGTTGAGCGTTGATCTGCCCGCCGACCAGGTGGCCGTCACCAAGGCTGCATTGCAACAGCACTTCGGCCTGGACGACAGCCGCGTGGTAGAGCAGGCACGCCTGAAAGGCTGGTCTACCGACGTGTTCAACCGTACCTTCGCCGCCACAGCCGCGCTGAACAGCCTCACGCTTGGCGTGGCCGGCGTGGCGCTGTTCATCAACCTGCTGACGTTGGGCCAGACCCGGCTGCACCAGCTGGCACCACTGTGGGCGCTGGGCGTGCCGCGCAGGCGGCTGGTGTGGCTGAGCCTGGGGCAAACGCTGATGCTAAGCAGCTTCACGGTATTGCTGGCCATCCCGTTGGGGGTGTTGCTGGCCTGGTGCCTGGTGGCGGTGGTCAATGTGCAGGCGTTCGGCTGGCGCTTGCCGCTCTACGTGTTCCCTGCGCAACTGGTGCAGCTGGCTGTGCTGGGCCTGTTTACCAGCCTGCTGGCCAGCGCCTGGCCGTTGTGGCAACTGGCGCGCGGCCAGCCCCGCGAACTGTTGAGGCCGTTTGCCGATGAAGCGTAGTGCGTGGTGGTTACTGTGCGGCCTGCTCAGTGCCTGTGACCAACCGGCACCACAAGGCTATGCCGGGCTTGGGCAGCAGGCAGGCGGGTTCAACCAGGTCACCCGCGAGCATCGCCTGGCGTTCCCGCGTGACCACGGCCCGCACGAGGGTTTTCGCATCGAGTGGTGGTACGTCACCGCCAACCTCAAGGATGCCCAAGGCCGTGACTGGGGGGCGCAGTGGACGCTGTTCCGCTCGGCACTGCGCACCGGCCCGGAAACCGCCGACTGGAACAGCCCGAACGTGTGGATGGGGCACGCGGCTTTGACCGGCCCGGGTGGGCACCAGTCTGGCGAAACCCTGGCGCGCGGTGGTATCGGCCAGGCCGGTGTGCAGACCCAGCCGTTCCGGGCGTGGATCAATGACTGGGCGTTGCAGGGCGGGGCTGGCATCGAGCGTTTGCACATGGTCGCCGGGGGCGCAGGTTTTCGCTACGACTTGCGGCTGGGCAGTGATCGGCCCTTGGTGCTGCATGGCGATCAGGGCTACAGCGAGAAGTCCGGCAAGGGGCAGGCCTCTTACTATTACAGCCAGCCGTTTTACCGTGTGCGCGGGGAAGTGGAGCGTGATGGCATGTGCATCGCGGTCACGGGCCAGGCCTGGCTCGATCGTGAATGGAGCAGTCAGCCGCTGGCCGCCGGGCAAACGGGTTGGGACTGGTTTTCGCTTCATCTGGACAGTGGTGCCAAGCTGATGCTGTTCCAGGTGCGAGAGGCGCAGGGTGAGGCGTATCGGGCGGGTACCTGGATGGGGCCGCAGGGTGAGGTTGTAGCGCTTGAAGCGGTGCAGATCCAGATGCACGCACTGGCCTGGGTAACTCAAAAAAATGGCAAGCGGGTGCCGACACGTTGGCGGGTACAGGTACCGGAGCATGGTGTGGATTTGCAAGTTGACGCAGTGCAACCCCAGGCATGGATGGATACGCGATTTCCGTACTGGGAAGGGCCGGTGCGGTTGACAGGGAGTACGGGTGGGCGCGGGTATCTGGAGATGACGGGGTATTAACCTTCGCCCCTGTCTGCTGCTGGAGACACATCTCTCCAGCGAGTCGTACATTCTGTGGGAGCGGGTTTACCCGCGAAGCAAGCAACGCGGTGCATGGCATGGGCTGCGGCGGTGTTCGTGGGTGAACATACACAGAGATCGCATCAGGGCTGACAGGGGTTGGCCTCGGCATGTTCAGCGTCTGTGAGACCGAGCGCCGCCCGCGCGGCGCATCGCGAGCAAGCTCGCTCCTACATTTGTTTCGGGCCAATCATTCCTGTGGGATTTGCGCGCGAACGCTTTGGCGCATGGCTCGATATCGCGTCGTACGAACAAGGCGGTCGCGCGCACCTGGCACAGGTGTTACTGGCCCGAAACAAATGTAGGAGCGAGCTTGCTCGCGATGCGCCGCGCGGGCGGCGCTCGATCTCACAGGCGCTGAAGATGCCATGGCGAGCACCCGGCAACCCACAGTTCAGTCCTTGACCAGCCCTCGCAGCACCGTCCGAGCCTCTTCTGTGCGCAAGCACTCGATAAACAACCGGCTTTCCCGCGCCACCGTCGCCTCCAGCTCGGCCCGCTGGCTGTCCTTGAGCAACTGTTTGCTGATGCGCAGTGCCGCCTGCGGGTAACTTTGCAGCTGCCGTGCCACCCGCTGTGCAGCAGCCAGGCACTGTTCGCCATCCTCATGCAGTTCATTGGCCAACCCCCAGGCCACCATCTGTTCGCCATTCAGCAGCTCGTTGCCCAGTAGCAGGCGGGCCGCACGGGCCTGGCCGAGCATGCGCGGCAGCAGCAGGCTGGAGCCGAACTCCGGGCACACACCCAGCGGTGCGAAAGGCATGCGCAACCTGGTTGAGCGGCTGACCAGCACCTGGTCGCAATGCAACAACAAGGTGGCACCAATGCCGATGGCCGCGCCACTGACCGCCGCGATCAGCGGCTTGTCCAGCCCCATGACCACCCGCATCAGGCGAAACACCGGGCTGTCCAGGTCGTTGGGCGGGTTGTCGAGAAAGTCGCGCAGGTCGTTGCCAGCGGTGAAGCATTGCGGCCCACCGGTGATGATGATGGCCTCTACGTTCGGGTCTTCACTGGCCGCCAACAGCAGGTCGCCCAGTTGCTGGTACATGGCCGTGTTCAGGGCATTGAGCTTGTCGGGGCGGTTGAAAGCCAGGGTCAGCAGGCCTTGGTCCAGTTCGCGTGTGATCGGGTCGTTCATGGCAGCCGCTTTTATTGTTGTGGGCAGGGCATGGGTTTATCACGCAGTCCTGCTTGTTGTACAGTCGTTCAGTCCAGCCTTGAACCGAGAGCCGTCGATGAACCAGGAAGCCCGCTACCACCGCATGCTGCCGCAATTGCGCAAAGCCAACCTGGTCGAAGCGACCCTGGTGTGCCTCAAGCGCCATGGCTTTCAGGGCGCTTCGATTCGCAAGATCTCGGCCGAGGCGGGGGTTTCGGTCGGGCTGATCAGCCACCACTACGCCGGCAAGGACGAACTGGTGGCCGAGGCCTACCTGGCCGTTACCGGCCGGGTGATGGGCCTGTTGCGCGAAGCCATGGCCCAGGCTGCGCCCAATGCCCGCGAGCGGTTGTCGGCGTTTTTTCGCGCGTCCTTCTGCGCAGAATTGCTCGACCCGCAACTGCTTGACGCCTGGCTGGCGTTCTGGGGGGCTGTGAAAACCGCTGATGCCATCAACCAGGTGCATGACCATTCCTATGGCGAGTACCGCAAGGAACTCAGCCAGCTGCTGGCCGAACTGGCCACGGATGAGGGCTGGCAGGGCTTCGACGCCGACCTCGCCGCCATCAGCCTCAGCGCCTTGCTCGACGGCCTGTGGCTGGAGTCGGGGCTCAACCCCGGCACCTTCACCCCCGAGCAGGGCGTGATTATCTGCGAGGCCTGGGTCGATGGCCTGCAAGCCGGCGGTCGGCGCCGCTTCAGCCTGCCCGAGGGCTGTTGATCGCCTGTTCAGTAACGAGTACGCTGCTGGCGCGAGTGTGTAAACAACACCAATAATAAAGAGACAACACGCAATGACGCCTCGGGTATTGATCGTTGATGACGATCCGCTTATTCGTGACTTGCTGCAGGCCTATCTGTCCCAGGAAGGCTATGACGTGCACTGCGCCGACACGGCAGAAAAGGCCGAAGCCCTGCTCGGCAGCCAGCCAGTCGACCTGGTGCTGCTGGATATCCGCCTGCCGGGGAAGGACGGCCTCACCCTGACCCGCGAACTGCGGGTGCGCTCGGAGGTGGGCATCATCCTCATCACCGGCCGCAACGACGACATCGACCGCATCGTCGGCCTGGAATGCGGCGCCGACGATTACGTGATCAAGCCGCTCAACCCCCGTGAACTGGTGTCCCGTGCCAAGAACCTGATCCGCCGCGTGCGCCATGCCCGCGAGCAGCACCCGGCACCGGCCTGTGCACAGTCGCTGAAGCAGTTTGCCGACTGGGCGCTGGACACCGACCGCCGCCGCCTGATCGACGCGCGCGGCGGGCAAACCCTGCTGACCCATGGCGAGTTCCAGTTACTCAGCGTATTCCTGCGCAACAGCGGCCATACCCTGAGCCGCGACCAACTGATGGACCAGATTCGCAACCGCGAGTGGGTGCCCAACGACCGCTCCATCGACGTGCTGGTTGGCCGCCTGCGGCGCAAACTGCACGACGACCCGGCCGAACCGCAGTTGATCATCACCATTCACGGCACCGGTTACCTGTTCACTGCCAGCGTGGCGGCATGACCCACCGCGCCTGGGGGCTGGCGCTGGCGTTGCTCAGCGTGCAGGCCGGCGCGGCGCAGACGGTGCGCTATTGCGATTACCCGGTGTATCCGCCGATTTCCTGGAGCGACGGCCACCAGGTGCGTGGCCTGGCGCCGACCGTGGTGCGCGAGCTGTTCGCACGCATGGGCTACCAGGTACAGACCGTGGTGCTGGGCAACTGGAAGCGCTGCCTGATGGATGCCGCCGCCGGCCGGGTGGACGTGGTGCTGGCCTACAACAGCGACCAGCGTGACCAGCGCATGCGCTTTTCCACCGAGCCGGTGGTACGCGAAGAGGTGGCCGTTTTCTACAACCGCCTTCGGCCGGTTCGGTTCGCACGCCTGGAAGACCTGGCTGGCTACCGCGGTGGGTTGCTGTACGGTGAAAGCTATGGCGCAGAGTTCGACCAGTTCGTCGCCCGCCACCAGAACATCGAGCGGGTGTCTGCCAGCCAGCAGAATTTTGGCAAGCTGATCCGCGGGCGCATCGACTACGTGATTCAGGAGCGGCGTACCGGCCAGCTGTTCATCGAGAACCTGCCCGGGGCGCAGGACATCCGCGTATTGCCCACGGCACTTAGCGTGGACTACCTGCGCGTTGCGGTTTCGCGGCAATCACCCCTGAGCCAGCATATGGACGAGATCGACGAGCAACTGCGGCGCATGAACCAGGCCGGTGAGATCGAGCGCTGGCTGGAGCAGAGCGAAGTGACTTACCGCGACATGGTCAAGCTGCCGGCGGACGCCCGATGATCCGCCTGCACACCGATGGCCTGCTGCGCCGCCTGCTGGTGTTCATCCTGCTGTTCAGCTTGTGTTTCACCGTGTTGGCCAGCGGTGTGCAGCTGTACTTCGAATACCGCCGTGAGATGCGCGACATCGAGGCGCGCATGGCGTTGATCCGCGCTGGCTACCTGGCCAGCCTGGAGCGCAGCCTGTGGGACCTGGACGAGGCGCAGCTGGATACCCAACTGCGTGGCCTGGTGGATTTTTCCGACGTGGCCCGGGTGCGCCTGGTCAGCGAAGACTTCCAGCTATTACGGGGTGAAGCCGAGCCCAAAGGGCCGCTGCGCATCGAGCGCTTCCCCCTTGATTATCAGCCCCCCTCAGGGCCACCCAGGCACCTGGGTGAGCTGGAAGTCAGTATCGACCTTGGCGCCGTGCACCGTCGGCTGTACGCCACGGGCCTGGCCAGCCTGCTGTGGATGGGCGTGTTCCTGTGCGGCCTGGCGGTAGCATTGTCGGGACTGTTCTATCGCCTGGTCACCCGCCATCTGCAAGTGATGGCCGAGTTTGCCCGGCGGATCGGTGCCGGGCAGTGGCAAGAGCCGTTGCGCCTGGGCCGCCGTCGCTCGGCGCGCCCGGATGAAATCGACACCGTCGCCCACGCCCTGGACGACATGCGCCGCGCCATCCTCAGCGATATCGAGCGGCGCGAGCGCGATCGCCTGGCGTTGCAGGACAAGCGCGACGAACTGCAAGCCATGGTCGAACGCCGCACAGCAAGCCTGGCCCGGGCCAAGGATGACGCCGAGGCCGCCAACCTGGCCAAGTCGCGCTTCCTGGCGACCATGAGCCATGAGCTGCGCACCCCGCTCAACGGCATCCTGGGCATGGCCGAACTGCTGCGCGGTGGCCGCCTGGAAGCGCCCGACCGCCAGCGCGTCGAGGCGTTGTACAAAGCTGGCGAGGGCCTGTTGGCGATCCTCAACGAAGTGCTGTACTTCGCCCGGCTGGAGGAGGGGGAAAGCCGGGCCGAGCTGGTCGGTTTCTCGCTGCGCCAGTTGTGCCGGGAAGTGCTGGCGCTGCTCGAACCCATGGCCGTGGCGAACGGCGACACGCTGCAACTGGACATCGATGAACAACTGGCCGGCTATCAGCACGGCGCCGAGCAATACCTGCGCCAGGTGCTCAGCAACCTTTTGGCCAATGCCATCAAGTTCACCGAACACGGTCAGGTGCGGCTCAAGGTGCAGGTGCTGGCCAGCGACGGGGCTGCGCAGCGTGTGCGGCTGTCGGTGAGTGACAACGGGATTGGCATCGAGCCGGCCGTCCAGGCGAAAATCTTCGACCGCTTCGTCCAGGCCAGCGAGGCCGTGGCCAGGCGCTATGGCGGCACGGGCCTGGGCCTGGCGATCTGCAAGCACCTGGTGGAAAAACTGGGCGGCTGCATTGGCCTGGACAGCGTGCAAGGGCAGGGCAGCAACTTTTGGTTCGAACTCGACATCGCCCATGGGCAGCAGGCTGTAAGCAGTGCTTCAGCCCCGACGGCCACGGCCAGCCTGGATATCCTGGTGGTCGAGGATGTGGCGCTGAACCGTGAGGTGGCGGGTGGCTTGCTGCTGTCTGATGGCCACCGGGTGAGCTTTGCCGACGATGCCGCGCAGGCCTTGCAGGTGTGTGCACAGCGGCGTTTCGACCTGATCCTGCTCGATGTTCACCTGCCCGGCATGAGCGGGGTGGAACTGTGCTGGCAGCTTCGCGCCAACCCTGGGCCAAACCGCCATAGCCGGATAGTGGCGCTGACCGCTGGCGTGCAACCGGGGCAGGTGTCGGGTTATCTGGAGGCCGGTATGCAGGGTGTGCTGGCCAAGCCGCTACGGTTGGTCAACCTTCGCCAGGCACTGGCCGAAGCGGCGCCCGCTGAACAGGCCCCTGTAGACCCGAACATGGACTGGTCGCTGTTGGCCACGCACCGCTCACTGCTGGGCGAAGAAAAGCTGCAAGGCCTTTTGAATGTGCTGCGCCAATCGCTGGAACAACACACCGCAACGTTGGCCGAGGCGCTGTCGGCCCAGGACCACACCGATGTGCAGCATTTGGCCCACCGGCTGGCCGGCAGCTGCGACTCCCTTGGGTTCTCCGGCCTTGCCGTGCTGTTGCGACGCCTGGAAGACGCGGCGCGCGAGCATGACCAACAGGCCCTGGACGCCCTCGCCGAGCCACTGGCAAGCCAGTTCGGCCAGGCCCGTGCCACCCTGGAACAGTTGATCCAGAGCTGACGTACAAAAAACTTACGACTTTTTACATCTTCGATCCGTTCGTACAACAGCACCTTACATCTGCTTCCAATAATCCATGGCAACCGCGTTGCACGCGGTCCATGAGGCTTATTGGAGACAAGAATAATGACATGCTCTGGCACTCAGCCCCTACCTCGCACCACCCCGCGCACTTGCCACGATGGCGAGGTGTGCCATGACTGATACCCACGAGAAAATCCAGCTCACCCGTGCACTGAAAAGCCGGCACATCTTCATGCTGTCGCTGGGCGGGGTGATTGGCACCGGCCTGTTCATGGGGTCGGGCGTCACCATCAACCAGGGCGGCCCGGTGGGCGCGATCCTGGCCTACCTGGTGGCGGGTTTGCTGATGTACCTGGTGATGGTCTGCCTGGGTGAACTGTCGGTGCAGATGCCGGTGTCCGGCTCGTTCCAGGCCCATGCCACCAAATTCATCGGCCCGGCCACCGGCTTCATGATCGGCTGGGTGTACTGGATGAGCTGGGCGACCACGGTGGGCCTGGAGTTCACCGCCGCCGGCATGTTGATGACCCGCTGGTTCCCCGAGGTGCCGATCTGGTACTGGTCGGCGCTGTTCGTGGTCGTGCTGTTCGGCCTCAATGCCTTGGCCACCCGTGCTTTTGGCGAGGCAGAGTACTGGTTCTCGGGCATCAAGGTGGCAACCATCCTCGGGTTCATCGTCATCGGCCTGATGGTTATTTTCGGCGCCATCCCGCTGAGCAGCGGGGCCCCGGCACCGATGCTGGACAACCTGGTGGGCGAGTCGCTGTTCCCTCACGGCCTGTCGGCGGTGTTCGCGGTGATGATGACGGTGGTCTATGCCTTCCAGGGCTGCGAAATCATGGGGGTGGCGGCCGGTGAGACCGAGCACCCGGAAAAGAGCATCCCGCGGGCGGTACGTAACGTGGTGTTCCGTGTGCTGATCTTCTACGTGCTGGCCATTGCCGTGTTGTCGGCCATCGTGCCGTACGAGCAGGCCGGTTTGATGGAAAGCCCGTTCGTGCAGGTGTTCGACATGGTCGGCATCCCTTACGCCGCCGACCTGATGAACTTCGTCATCCTTACCGCCATCCTGTCGGTGGGCAACTCCGGGCTGTATGCGTCCACGCGTATCCTGTGGGCCATGTCCAAGAGCGGCATGGCACCCAAGAGCCTGTCGCCGCTGAGCAAACGCGGCGTGCCGCTGCGGGCGCTGAGCATCACCCTGTGCTTTGCCTTGATCTCGTTGATGACCAGCTTCATTGCCGCCGACACCCTGTTCATGGTGCTGATGGCGGTAAGCGGCATGTCCGGCACCGTGACCTGGATCGTCATTGCCCTTGCGCAGTATCGCTTTCGCAAGGTGTACCTGCGTGAGGGCGGGCAATTGCGGGACTTGAAGTACAAGGCACCGCTGTACCCGCTGGTACCGCTGCTGTGCATCACCCTGTGCAGCTCGCTGTTCGTGTTCCTGGCGCTGGATGAAACCCAGCGGCCGTCGCTGTATTGGGGCTTTGGCTTCATTGCCCTGTGCTACGCGGCGTATTTCTTCGTCAATCGCCGTCGCCAGGGGGCCTTTGCGCCGAGTGCGCCGGGGGTTTGATTCACGATCGTCGGGGGCGCTTTGCGCCCCTTTCGCGACACAAGGCCGCTCCTACAGAAGGATCGCGTACGCCCGGCCAGACGCGATCTGTTGTAGGAGCGGCCTTGTGTCGCGAAAGGGCCGCAAAGCGGCCCCGGCGATTTCACAGTTGTACAAAGTTGTAACAGTTACCTCGAAATCCCCACGCATAAAAACCAATAAATCATCTTAAAACAATAATTTAGGTCGTTTTAAAGGCCGTTACAGGTCAATTTTTCGGCAATTGCCGCCTTACTGAACACTCGTTTAGTATCTCCCTCGTCAAGCCCTCTCAAAACCATCACAACAACACCGAGGCCCCCCATGACCACCCCGTCATCGTCACTGTTGAGCAAGGTCGAAGCCGGCGTTGCCTGGATCACCCTCAACCGCCCCGAGCAGCGCAACGCGCTGGACATTCCCACCCTGAGGCAGTTGCACGCTTTACTCGACAGCCACAACGGCGACCCTGCCGTACGCGTGGTGGTGCTGACCGGCAGCGGCCGCAGCTTTTGCGCCGGTGCCGACCTGGCCGAGTGGGCCGCCGCCGAAGCCGCGGGCACCCTGGAAACCTACGGCTGGACCGAAACCGCCCACGCCCTGATGCTGCGCCTGCACAGCCTGGACAAACCGACCATCGCCGCCATCAACGGCACCGCCGTGGGCGGTGGCATGGACCTCAGCTTGTGCTGCGATTTGCGCATCGCCGCCGCCTCGGCGCGCTTCAAGGCTGGCTACACCAGCATGGGCTACAGCCCCGATGCCGGCGCCAGCTGGCACTTGCCGCGGCTGATCGGCAGCGAACAGGCCAAGCGCCTGTTGTTCCTCGATGAACTGTGGGGCGCCGAACGCGCCCTGGCAGCCGGGCTGGTCAGCGAAGTGTGCCCTGACGAACAACTGCCGGCAGTAACCGCCGAACTGGCCGGGCGCCTCGCCAACGGCCCGACCTTCGCCTACGCGCAAACCAAGCGGCTGATCCGCGACGGCGCCCGGCGCGAGCTGGCCGAACAGCTGGAGGCCGAACGCCACGCCGGCCTGCTGTGCGGCCGCAGCCAGGATGGCGCCGAGGCGCTGCAAGCCTCGGTTGAGCGCCGCGCCCCCCGTTTCACCGGCCAGTAACCCGATACCGACCCTGACCAGGACCTTCGCAGATGAATTTCCAACTGACCCAAGAACAAGAAATGTTGGTGGAAGCGGTACGCAGCTTTGTTGCCAGGGAGCTGCTGCCCCATGAAGAAGCGGTGGACCGCGCTGATGCCGTGTCGCCCGAGCTTGCCGCGCAGATTCGCGGCAAGGCCATCGCCGCCGGGTTCTACGCCTTCAACATGCCCGAGGAAGTCGGCGGCGGTGGCCTGGACTACCTGTCCCAGGCGCTGATCGAACGCGAGCTGTCCAAGGTGTCCTGGGCGCTGCACGTGTTCGTTGCCCGGCCTTCGAAAATTCTCATGGCCTGCAAGGATGAGCAGATCAACGACTACCTGCTGCCCTGCGTGCAGGGTGAGAAAACCGACTGCTTCGCCCTGACCGAACCGGGCGCCGGCTCTGATGCCAATGCCATCAAGACACGCGCCGTGCGCCAGGGCGATGAGTTTGTCATCAACGGCAGCAAGCACTTCATCAGCCACGCCGGGCATGCCGACTTCGCCATCGTCTTCGCTGTCACCGACACCTACGAGCACAACGGGCGCAAGCGCAACGCGGTCACGGCCTTCCTGGTGGACCGTGGCACGCCGGGCATGACCATCCGCCGTGGCCCCAAGTGCGTGAGCAACCGCGGCTACCACACCTACGAACTGTTCTTCGACGACTGCCGGGTGCCGGCCTGCAAGGTGCTAGGTGAAGTCGACAAGGGTTGGGAGGTGGCCAACGCCTGGCTCACCGCCGGCCGGGTGATGGTCGCCGCCAACTGCGTGGGCCAGGCCCAGCGCGCCCTCGACCTGTCGCTGCAATGGGCCGCTGACCGCAAGCAGTTTGGCCAGGCCATCGGCAGCTACCAGGGCGTGTCGTTCAAGCTGGCCGACATGGCCACGCAGATTCGTGCCGCTGAAATGCTCACCCTGCACACCGCCTGGAAGATGGACCAGGGCAGCATGACCGATGGCGAGGCCGGCATGGCCAAGCTCTTTGCCAGCGAAATGCTGGGCAAGGTCGCTGACGAAGCCGTACAGATTTTCGGCGGCATGGGCCTGATGGACGAAGGCCCGGTGGAACGCATCTGGCGTAACGCGCGCATTGAGCGCATCTGGGAAGGCACCTCGGAGATCCAGCGGCACATCATCGCCCGCGAACTGCTGCGCCCGCTGCTGCGTTGAGCGCCAGGAGAACACCCATGTCGCATTTGATTCGTGACAACCTCAAGCGCCTGCTGGCGCCCCGGCACTTGGCCTTCGTTGGCGGGCGCAGCATGGCGCGGGCCCTCAAGCGCTGCGCCGAAGGGGGCTTTGGCGGCGAGCTGTGGCTGGTCAACCCGCAGCATGAAAGCCTCGAAGGCATCCCCTGTGTGGCGCAGGTGGCAGACTTGCCTTATGCACCGGACGCGGTGTTCATCACCACCAACCGTGAACTGACCTTGCAATGTGTGGCCGAGTTGGCCGCACGGGGTGCCGGTGGTGCCATCTGCTATGCCTCGGGCTTTGCCGAAACTGGCGATGAGGGGCGCCAGTTGCAACAGCGCCTGCTTGATGCTGCTGGCGACATGGCTTTGCTCGGCCCCAACTGCTACGGCCTGCTCGACTACCTGCATGGCGCCGCCCTGTGGCCGGTGGCCCATGGCGGTAAACAGGTGGAGAAGGGCGTGGCGATCCTTACCCAGAGCGGCAACTTCGCCTACAACCTGTCCATGAGTGACCGCTCGCTGCCGGTGGCCTACATGGCCTCTGTCGGCAACCAGGCGCAACTGGGCGTGGCCGAGCTGATGGACGTTCTGCTCGACGACCCACGGGTGACGGCCATCGGCCTGCACCTGGAAGGCCTGAAGAACGTGCCGGGCTTTGCCCGCGCCGCCTACAAGGCGCTGCAGCAGGGCACGCCGATCATTGCCCTGAAGACAGGCGTGTCGCAGATCGGTGCGGAACTGGCGCTTAGCCACACCAGCTCGTTGTCCGGTTCCGATGCCTTGTACGACAGCCTGTTCCAGCGCCTGGGGGTAATCCGCGTCAGTGGCCCGGTGAGCTTTGTCGAAACGCTCAAGGCCGCCGCTTGCGGGCACTTGCCGGCCGACGGCGAGCTGATTGCATTGGCTTGTTCGGGCGGTGATGCCGGCCTGATTGCCGACTATGCCGAGCGCAACCAGTTGAACCTGCCCAAGCTGGAACACACGCAGGTGGCCCAATTGGCCGACGTGTTGCCGGCCTATGCCAACCTGGTCAACCCGCTGGATTTCACCACGGCCATCTGGGGCGATGCAGCCGCCCTGCAACGCATGCTCGACAGCACGCTGAGCGGCGCTGCCGACGCGGCCATGCTGGTGCTCGACTACCCGGCGGAATTTACGGGCGAACGCAAGGAATGCGACCTGCTGCTGGCGCTGTACTGCGATGCGCTGGAGCGCCACGGCAAAATCGGCTTCGTGACCTCGGCCTTCCCGGAACTGCTACCCGCCAGCGCACGTGAGCGGCTGCATTCACGCGGCATTGCTGCTTTGCAGGGCGTCGAGGACGGCCTGGCGGCCTGGGGCCGAATCGTCGCCTACCAGCGTAATCGCCAAAGGCTGTTGGGGCAGGGCGAGGCAGCAAGGGTGCCGCTGTGCCCGCAGGCCCTTACGGGCGAGAGCCGGCTGCTGGACGAATGGCAATCCAAACAGGCCCTGCGCGCTTTTGGCCTGCCAGTACCAGCAGGGGTGCTGAGCACGCCTGAGCGCGCCGTGGCAGACGCCGCTCGCGTGGGTTACCCGCTGGTGCTCAAGGCCGTCAGCGCACAGCTGCCGCACAAGACCGAAGCGGGCGCGGTGGCGCTGAACCTGCGCGATGCCGCAGCCCTGGAGGTTGCACTGGTGCAGATGCGCCAACGCATCGCGGCCTACGCCCCGCAAGCAGCGTTCGACCAGGTGCTGCTCGAACCCATGGCTGAGCCGCCGCTGGCCGAACTGATCGTCGGCATCAAGCGCGAACAGGACTTCGCCCTGGCCCTGGTGATTGGCGCCGGTGGCGTGCTGGTGGAGCTGCTCAAGGACAGCGTCAGCCTGTTGCTGCCCACCACCGACAGCGCCATCCGTGCCGCATTGCTGAACCTGCGCAGTGCCAGCCTGCTGCAAGGCTTCCGCGGCCGCCCGGCCGCCGACCTCGACGCCTTGGTCGCAGCCATCCGTGCAGTGGCCGACTATGCCTGTGAAAACGCCGGGCAACTGCTGGAACTGGATGTGAACCCATTGATGGTCGGTGCCCACGGCACCACTGCGGTCGATGCGCTGATCCGCCTCGGCCAGGCGCAAGGAGAACGACATGAATGACCTGACCCTGACTGCCGGCCAGGCGCTGGTGCGCCTGTTGGCCAACTATGGCGTAGAGACGGTGTTCGGCATCCCCGGGGTGCACACCCTGGAGCTGTACCGCGGCCTGCCGGGCAGTGGTATTCGCCATGTGCTGACCCGGCACGAGCAGGGCGCCGGCTTCATGGCCGATGGCTACGCCCGGGTCAGCGGCAAGCCGGGGGTCTGCTTTGTCATCACCGGCCCCGGGGTGACCAACGCCGCCACCGCCATCGGTCAGGCCTATGCCGACTCGGTGCCGATGCTGGTGATTTCCAGCGTCAACCACACCGCCAGCCTGGGCAAGGGCTGGGGTTGCCTGCACGAAACCCAGGACCAACGCGCCATGACTGCGCCGATCACGGCATTTTCTGCCGTGGCCCTGCGCGGCGAAGACCTGCCCGAGCTGGTTGCCCGCGCCTGGGCCGTGTTCGACAGCGAACGGCCGCGCCCGGTGCATATCTCGGTACCACTGGACGTGCTGGCCGCGCCGGTGAGCCGCGACTGGAGCGATGACGTGGCGCGCCGCCCCGGGCGTGGCCAGCCGTGCCGCGAAACCCTCGACCAGGCTGCCCTCAAGCTGGTAGCGGCCAAGCGGCCGATGATCATTGCCGGAGGCGGTGCGCTGCATGCGGCCGAGCAACTGGCCCGGTTGAGCACCCGGCTGGCGGCACCGCTGTTCACCAGCGTGGCTGGCAAGGGCCTGCTGCCGCCTGACGCACCACTGAATGCCGGTTCAAGCCTGTGCGTGGAACCTGGCTGGCAACTGATCAGCCAGGCCGATGTGGTGCTGGCCGTGGGCACCGAAATGGCCGACACCGACTTCTGGCGCGAGCGCCTGCCAATCACTGGCGAGCTGTTGCGCGTGGACATCGACCCACGCAAGTTCAACGACTTCTACCCTTGCGCCATTGCCCTGCACGGCGATGCCCGGCAAACCTTGGCCGGCTTGCTTGATCATTTGCCGGAGTTCGACCGCGACCCGGCCCAGGCCAGTGAAGCGGTGGCCAACCTGCGTCAGGCCATCCGTAATGGGCATGCGCCTTTGCAGGCTACGCACCAGGCCATTCTTGACCGCATTGCCGCCGTGCTGCCCGACGACGCATTCATCAGCAGCGACATGACCCAGTTGGCCTACACCGGCAACTACGCCTTCGCCAGCCGGGCACCGCGCAGCTGGCTGCATCCCACCGGCTACGGCACCCTCGGCTACGGCTTGCCGGCCGGAATCGGTGGCATGCTTGCCACCGATCACCGCCCGGGGCTGGTGTTGGTGGGTGATGGCGGCTTTCTCTACACCGCCCAGGAGCTGGCCACTGCGGTCGAGGAGCTGGACCGCCCACTGGTCGTGCTGCTGTGGAACAACGACGCCCTCGGCCAGATCCGTGACGACATGCTCGGCCTGGACATCGAGCCGGTCGGCGTGCTGCCGCGTAACCCGGACTTCATCGGCCTGGCCCGTGCCTTTGGTTGCGCAGTGCGCCAGCCGCGTGATCTGGACGCGTTGCAGGCCGACCTGGCCAGCGGTTTTGCCACACCCGGCGTGACCTTTATCGAACTCAAACACACCTGCGTCTGTTAAAGCGCGCACAACAACCAGAACAAGAGAAACCACATGCCATTTCGCCGCACCCTTCTGGCCGCATCCCTGGCCCTGCTGATCACCGGTCAAGCCCCGCTGTATGCCGCGCCGCCACTGTCGATGGACAACGGCACCAACGCCCTGACCGTGCAGAACAGCAACGCCTGGGTCGAAGTCAGCGCCAGCGCGCTGCAACACAACATCCGTACGCTGCAGGCCGAACTGGCCGGCAAGTCCAAGCTGTGCGCGGTGCTCAAGGCCGATGCCTATGGCCACGGTATTGGCCTGGTGATGCCGTCGATCATTGCCCAAGGCGTGCCCTGCGTGGCAGTGGCCAGCAACGAGGAGGCTAGAGTTGTTCGCGCCAGCGGCTTCACCGGGCAACTCGTGCGGGTACGCCTGGCCAGCCTGAACGAGCTGGAAGATGCCTTGCAGTACGACATGGAAGAGCTGGTCGGCAGCGCCGACTTCGCACGCCAGGTCGATGCCATTGCCGCACGCCATGGCAAGACCTTGCGGATCCATATGGCGCTCAACTCCAGCGGCATGAGCCGCAACGGGGTTGAAATGGCCACCTGGTCCGGCCGTGGTGAAGCATTGCAGATCACCGACCAGAAGCACCTCAAGCTGGTCGCGCTGATGACCCACTTCGCCGTGGAAGACAAGGACGATGTACGCAAGGGCCTGGCGGCTTTCAACGAACAGACCGACTGGCTGATCAAGCACGCCAAACTCGACCGCAGCAAGCTCACCCTGCATGCCGCCAACTCGTTCGCTACGCTGGAGGTGCCGGAAGCGCGCCTGGACATGGTGCGCACCGGTGGCGCGCTGTTTGGTGACACTGTGCCGGAGCGCACCGAATACAAACGCGCCATGCAGTTCAAATCGCACGTGGCGGCGGTGCACAGCTACCCGGCCGGCAACACCGTCGGCTATGACCGCACCTTCACCCTGGCACGTGATTCGCGCCTGGCCAATATCACGGTCGGCTATTCCGACGGCTATCGCCGGGTGTTCACCAACAAGGGCCACGTGTTGATCAACGGCCACCGCGTGCCGGTGGTGGGCAAGGTGTCGATGAACACGCTGATGGTGGATGTTACCGACTTCCCTGACGTGAAGGGTGGCAACGAAGTGGTGCTGTTCGGCAAGCAGGCCGGGGCTGAAATCACCCAGGCCGAGATGGAAGAAATCAACGGCGCGCTACTGGCCGATCTGTACACCGTGTGGGGCAGTTCCAACCCGAAGATCCTCGTCGACTGAAACCGCCATTGAAGGGAGATTGCCATGCGCTACGCCAAGCTCACCCAACGCATCGCCGGCGACGGGGCTGCGGCCTGGGACATCCACTACCGCGCCCTGGCGTTGCAGGCTGCGGGCAAGGACATTCTGTTGCTGTCGGTAGGTGATCCGGATTTCGACACGCCTGCGCCGATCGTCGAGGCGGCCATCGACAGCCTGCGTGCGGGCCATACCCATTACGCCGATGTGCGCGGCAAGCTGGCCCTACGCCAGGCCATTGCCAACCGCCACCGCCAGCGCAGTGGCCAAGCCGTCAACGCCGACCAGGTGACGGTGCTGGCTGGCGCCCAGTGTGCGCTGTACTGCGTCGCCCAGTGTGTGCTGGACCCAGGTGACGAGGTGCTCGTTGCAGAGCCCATGTACGTCACTTATGAGGCGGTGTTCGGTGCCTGTGGTGCCAAGGTGGTGCCGGTGCCGGTCAAGCCGGAGAACGGCTTCCGTGTGTGCCCGCGTGATGTGGCGGCGTGCATTACCCCGCGTACCCGCGCCCTGGCCTTGAACAGCCCGCACAACCCCTCGGGGGCGAGCCTGCCCCGTGCCACCTGGGAGGCCTTGGCCGAACTGTGCATCGCCCATGACCTGTGGTTGATCTCTGATGAGGTGTACAGCGAGTTGCTGTACGAAGGCGAACATGTAAGCCCCGCCAGCCTGCCGGGCATGGCCGAGCGCACGGCCACCCTCAACAGCCTGTCGAAGTCGCACGCCATGACCGGCTGGCGGATGGGCTGGGTGGTCGGCTCGACGGACCTGGCCGCGCACCTGGAAAACCTTGCCCTGTGCATGCTGTACGGCTCGCCGGACTTCATCCAGGACGCTGCTGTGGTGGCGCTGGAGCAGCAGTTGCCTGAACTGGACGCCATGCGCGAGGCCTACCGCCAGCGCCGTGACCTGGTGTGCGAGCAGTTGGCCGGCTGCCCGGGCCTCAAAGCGCTGAAGCCCGATGGTGGCATGTTCGTGATGGTGGATATCCGCGAAACCGGCCTCAGCGCCCAGGCTTTCGCTGACCGCCTGCTGGACAGCCAGGGGGTATCGGTACTTGCCGGCGAAGCCTTTGGCCCCAGCGCCGCCGGGCATATCCGCCTGGGCCTGGTGCTGGGCCACGAGGCGCTGGTCGATGCCTGCCAGCGCATCGCCTGCTGTGCCGGCGAATTGATGCAAGGCTAAGCCACAGCGGCTAAACAACCTGTTTTGTGCAAGGAGAACACGAGTGAATGTACTGATCGTCCACGCTCACCCCGAGCCACAATCGTTTACCGCTGCATTGCGCGACCAGGCCGTGGAAACCTTCCGCGCCCAGGGCCACCAGGTGCAGGTGAGCGACCTTTACGCCATGGGCTGGAACCCGGTGGCCAGTGCTGAAGACTTTACCCAGCGTGAGAACCCGCAGTACCTGGTGTATGCGCTGGAGCAACGCCAGGGGGTAAAGCGCGGTGCCATTGCCGAGGACATCCAGCAGGAGCTGGACAAGCTGCTGTGGGCTGACCTTCTGGTGTTGAACTTCCCGATCTTCTGGTTCTCGGCACCGGCCATGCTCAAGGGCTGGATCGACCGGGTGCTGGTGTCGGGGGTGTGCTATGGCGGCAAGCGCTTCTACGACCAGGGCGGTCTGGCGGGCAAGAGGGCGCTGGTCACCGTGACCCTGGGCGGGCGCGAGCACATGTTTGGCGAGGGGGCGATCCATGGCCCGCTGGAGGATATGTTGCGGCCGATCTTGCGTGGCACCCTGGCCTATGTCGGCTTTGACGTACTGGCGCCGTTCGTGGCCTGGCATGTGCCGTATATCAGCGATGAGGCGCGGCAGGGCTTCCTGCAGCAGTACCGGCAGCGGCTGGAGCAGCTCAGCGATGACCAGCCGCTGGTGTTTCCGCGTTTGGCGCAGTTCGATGAGGCGCTTTACCCACTCCCCTGAGCCGAACGCAGTTCCTGTGGGAGCCCAGCCCATTGGGCTGCGCTGTCGCGCAGAGAACTGATGCTGGGCGCTCCGCGTACCCTGTGGGAGCGGACGTGCCCGCGAAGAATCCAGCGCGGTGCATGGCACCGGCTGCGCCGGTGTTCGCGGGCATGCCCGCTCCCACAGGGTCCTCGCTAAATCAGTGAGTTATGCGCAGTTCTATGGGACCGCGTGCGCCTTGAAAGCATGCAGACAGTGTCTGAAAACGACCACCCACACATTCGGGGTATGTCCCGCTTCGGCAAATCCCCCGATAGTGAACCCATCGGCTCGAACCGGAGCATTCACACGATGGAGTTGCCATGCGCAAGGTACTGAAGGTGATGGGTGGCCTGCTGCTGGCGTCGGGCGTCAGCCTGGCCCAGGCGGCAGAGGTGGACAGCGGTAACACGCTGCGGTTGTACAACTGGACCGACTACATCGGCGAAACCACCTTGGCCGACTTCGAGAAGGCCACCGGCATCAGGGTCATCTACGACACCTTCGATGGCTACGAAACGGTGCAGACCAAACTGCTCACCGGCCGCTCCGGCTACGACCTGGTCATGCTCAACGCATCCCTGGTGCCGCCGCTGATCAGCGCCGGGGTGTTCCAGGCGCTGGACAAGCAGCAACTGCCCAGCTGGCACAACCTCGACCAGCAAGTCGTCAACAACCTGCAAGGCTACGACCCTGGCCTGAAATACTCGGCGCCCTACACCTGGGGTAGCTCGGGGGTCACCTACAACGTCGACAAGATCACCGCACGCATGCCCGATGCCCCCATCGGTTCGTTGGCCATGCTGTTCGACCCCAAGATCGTCTCGCGCTTTGCCGATTGCGGCGTCACCCTGATGGACGCACCCACCGAGGTCATACCGCTGGCCCTGCAGTACCTGGGCAAAGACCCGCGCAGCGCCTCCGCAGCCGACCTCAAGGCCGCCGAAAAACTGCTGCTAAGCATCCGCCCTTACATTCGCAAGTTCGACTCGGTCAACTACCTCACCAGCCTGCCTAACGGCGATGTCTGCCTGGCCCTGACCTGGTCCGGCGACTACGCCACCGCCCAGGCCCGAGCGGTGGAGGCGAAGAAGGACATCAAGCTGTCGTTCTTCATCCCACAGGAGGGTTCGCTGATCTGGTTCGACAACCTGTACATCCCCAAGGATGCACCGCACGCGGCCAACGCCCACCGCTTCATCGAGTTCCTGCTGCAGCCGCCGACCATGGCCAAGGTCACCGACTACATCCACTACGCCAACAGCAACGCCGCCGCCACTGCACTGGTGAGTGACGACATTCGCCAGGACCCGGCCATCTACCCCGACGCAAAAACCCGTGAGCGCCTGTTCGCGCAGAAGACCCAGAGCCCGAAAGACATGCGCGCCATTACCCGGGTCTGGAGCACGGTCAAGACCGGTTTCTGAACACTGCCCAACGATTCCCGCCAAGGAGCTGCCCATGGCTACCCCAAGCAAAGCATTCGCCACTGCCCACGACCCACTGGTGGAAGCCGACAAGGCCCACTACATGCACGGTTACCACGTGTTCGACGAGCACCGCGAGCAAGGTGCGCTGAACATTGTCGCCGGCGAAGGCGCTTACATCCGTGACACCCACGGCAACCGCTTTCTCGATGCCGTCGGCGGCATGTGGTGCACCAACATCGGCCTGGGCCGCGAGGAGATGGCCCTGGCCATTGCCGACCAGGTCCGGCAGCTGGCCTATTCCAACCCGTTCTCCGACATGGCCAACGACGTGGCCATCGAGCTGTGCCAGAAGCTTGCGCAGCTGGCGCCGGGCGACCTGGACCATGTGTTCCTCACCACCGGCGGCTCGACCGCTGTCGACACCGCCTACCGGCTGATCCAGTACTACCAGAACTGCCGCGGCAAGCCGCACAAGAAACACATCATCGCCCGCTACAACGCCTATCACGGCTCTACCACGTTGACCATGTCGATTGGCAACAAGGCGGCCGACCGGGTGCCGGAGTTCGATTACCACCACGACCTGATCCACCACGTCTCCAACCCCAACCCGTACCGCGCCCCACACGACATGGACGAGGCCGAGTTCCTCGACTTTCTGGTGGCCGAGTTCGAGGACAAGATCCTGTCACTGGGTGCCGACAATGTGGCGGCGTTCTTCGCCGAGCCGATCATGGGCTCGGGCGGGGTGATCATTCCGCCGAAGGGCTATTTCCTGCGCATGTGGCAGCTGTGCCAGACCTACGACATCCTGTTCGTCGCCGATGAAGTGGTGACCTCGTTCGGGCGCCTTGGCACGTTCTTCGCCAGCGAGGAGCTGTTTGGCGTTACCCCCGACATCATCACCACCGCCAAGGGCCTGACCTCGGCCTACCTGCCGCTGGGGGCGTGCATCTTCTCCGAACGTATCTGGAAGGTCATTGCCGAGCCGGGCAAGGGCCGCTGCTTCACCCATGGGTTTACCTACAGCGGTCACCCGGTGTGCTGCACGGCGGCGCTGAAGAACATCGAGATCATCGAGCGCGAGCACTTGCTGGACCATGTGAAGGACGTTGGAGGCTACCTGGAGCAACGCCTGCAAAGCCTGCGCGAGCTGCCGCTGGTGGGTGATGTGCGCTGCATGAAGCTGATGGCTTGTGTGGAGTTTGTGGCCGACAAGGGCAGCAAGGCGCTGTTCCCGGACGAGGTGAACATTGGCGAACGCATCCACAGCAAGGCCCAGGCAAAAGGGCTGCTGGTGCGCCCGATCATGCACCTGAACGTGATGTCGCCGCCGTTGATCGTTACCCATGCGCAGGTGGACGAGATCGTCGAGACCCTGCGCCAGTGCATCATCGAAACCGCACGGGAACTGACCGCGCTTGGCCTGTACCAGGGCCGATGAACCTGCCGCAAAGGGCTGTGCGAGGGGGTACCCGGCAGGCTAGACTGCCGGGCATGACCCAGGCCACTCCCGATACTCCGCTTACCCTCACCATGGGCGCGTTGCAGCAATGGCATGCAGCGTTGCAGCGTGCATTGGCCAATAGCGAAACCCCCGAAGCGCTGGCGTATGTTGCCGCTGCCATCGGCCAGCTGGTGCAGGTGGAATCGATGATGATCAGCCTGGAGTGCCAGGGGCGGGCGCCGCAGCTGTTGTACCAGCAAGGCATTCCGGAACTGCACCGTACTGCTGTGCTGGAGCGATACTTCAGCGCTGGCTACCTGCTCGACCCATTCTGCCTGGCCGTGCAAGGCGGTTTGGCCGAGGGCTTTTACCACCTTCAGGAAATCGCCCCCGACAACTTCTTCGACAGTGACTACTACAAGGCCTATTACCTGGCTACCGGTTGCAGCGAAGACAGCTACTACATCGTCGACCTCAGTGCGGGGCGCAAGTTGTCGCTGAGCCTGTTCCAGGGTTGCAGCGGCACGCCCTTGAGTGCGGGGCAGGTCGATTTGCTGCGGGCGCTGGAGCCGATGGTGCGTGAACTCTTGGGGCGCTATGCCCGGCACAACCTGGAGCCCGGCACTGCACCGGCCGAGCGCGCCGGCCTGCAAGCGGCGTTCGACAGCTTTGGCTGCCAGGTGCTGACCGACCGTGAGCGGGAAGTGGCCCATATGATTCTGCGTGGGCACTCGGTGAAGTCCACTGCGCTGGAGCTGGGTATCTCACCGGAGACGGTGCGCATGCACCGCAAGAACCTGTACCTGAAGCTGGAGATCAACTCGCAATCGGAGTTGTTTGCGCGCTTTATCGATTGGTTGCGGGGTGATCAGCTGGTTTCAGGCTTGTAGTGAGCCTGTAGGAGCGGCCTTGTGTCGCGATGGGCCGCGCAGCGGCCCCGGCAATCTGTGACAAGGCACATATCCTGGGGCCGCTGCGCGGCCCATCGCGACACAAGGCCGCTCCTACAGGGTGCGTGTAGCATTCATGTCACAATGCAGCCAGGCGGGCTTCGAGGGCGGCGATGTGCGCCTGTAGCCGCTCGTGTTCCTGGCGCTCGGCACTGATGTCTTCGAACACGCTGATCAGGTGCTCCGGCTCACCGTTGTCGTGGCGTTGCAGCGAGGTGCGCGCGCGCACCCAGATGTACTGCCCATTCTTGTGGCGCACGCGCTTTTCCACTTCGTAACGTTCGGTTTCTCCAGCCAGCATGCGTTGCAGCAGCTGCATGTTCAGCGGCAGGTCGTCGGGGTGGGTGATGTGCTGGAAGGTCGTGGCGTAGAGCTCTTCGGCGCGGTAGCCCAGCATGTCGCACAGGCTGTTGTTGACCCGTTGCCAGGTGCCGTTCGGGTCGATGTAGGCGAGGGCGCCCCAGGCCAGTTCGAAGATCGCCCGAAAGCGCTCTTCGCTTTGCCTCAGCGCTTGCTGCGCCACCTGGCGTTCGGTGTTGTCCATGCTGATGCCGACCATCTTCACCGAGCGCCCGGCACTGTCGCGTACCACCGTGGCGCGGGACGAAATCCAGCACAACGTACCGTCAGGGCGGGTGAGGCGAAAATCACATTCGCAACTGGTGCCGCTTTGCACCGTCTCGGCATACATCGCCTGCATGCGTGCCACATCTTCGGCCGGCAAGTGCTTCCAGAAGTCTTCGTTGTGGTGCACCGGCCAGCCGTACACCTGCTCGACATTGGGCGAGTAGGTGACTTCGTCGCTGATCAGGTTCCACTCCCAGGTGACGATGCGTGCGCCTTCCTGGGCCAGCTTCATGCGGGTTTCGCTTTCCATGATCTCGGCGGTCAGGCGCCGGCGCAGGTCGGTCATCGGCAGCTCCACCACCTGCGGTTGCTGGATGTTCTGCAACGCCTCGTCGCCATAGCGCAGCCAGATCCAGTTCACCTTGAGAAAGTCGGCCAGCTTGCGCAGGTTGTCGTAGTCGATCTCGCCGCCACGGGTCCACTTGTGCACGGCGGTGCGCGAAATGCCCAGGGCCGTGCCCACGGCTTGCAGGGTCAGCTTGTGATGCTCGAGCAGTTCCTTGAGGCGGAAGGCAAAGCTGTTTTCCAACATCGGCAGGGTGTCCTGATCTGGGCCAAGAACCTGCCAGTATACGCAACTTGTCAACTTTGGGTTGACGGCCTTCAGCGTCACTCGGCCCGTGTAGGAGCGGCCTTGTGTCGCGATGGGCCGCAAAGCGGCCCCAGATTCTGTGTCGCGGCATCAAATTTGGGGGCCGCTGCGCGGCCCATCGCGACACAAGGCCGCTCCTACACGGACCGCGTCAGTCAGAGGTCCAACACCAGGCGGGCCGTGCGGGCGCGGGAGACGCACAGCATGATGCTCTGCTGCGACGCCTTTTCGTCGTCGCTCAGGTACTGGTCGTAATGCTCGGCTTCGCCCTCAAGAATGGCCGTCTCGCACGTACCGCAAACCCCTTCGCGGCACAGGCACTCGACCTTGGCGGCCTTGGACTTCTCGATGGCCTGCAGGATGGTCATGCCTTCTTCCACCTGCAACTCCACACCTGACTGCGCCAGCACCACGGTAAAGGCACTGCCGGTGACCGGCGTGGCGGCAAACTGTTCCCAATGCACGCGGTGCTCGGCAATGCCGGCCTTGGCGGCGCAGGCGATGACCGCGTCGATCAGCGGTTTAGGGCCGCACACGTACAGGTGTGCCTGCTCATCCAGCCCGGCGCACAAGGCGGCGAGGTCGAGCTTGCGGTCGAGGCTGTCGATGTAGAAACGGGTATTGGCGGCATGCGGGCCGTTGGCCAACTGGTCCTGGAACGCGCCGTGCTCCGGTGCGCGGAAGGCATAGTGCAGCTCGTAGTCGGTGCTGCCACCTTCCAGTTCATGCAGCTGCGCCAGGAACGGGGTAATACCGATACCACCGGCAATCAGCACATGGCGGCCGGCCGCAGGGTCCAGGGCAAACAGGTTGTTGGGCGAAGAAATGGTCAGGCGCGTGCCCACTTGCACCTGCTGGTGCATGAATGCCGAGCCGCCCTTGGACTGCTCTTCCAGGCGCACGCCAATCTGGTAGCTGCGGGTGTCGCGCGGGTCGCTCATCAGCGAGTAGGCGTTGCTGTACTGGCTGCCGTCGGCGCTTTGCATCTGCACGATGACGTGGCTGCCACCGGTGAAGGCTGGCATCGCCGCGCCGTCTTCGCGGGCCAGGGTAAAGCGCTTGATCAGCGGCGTGGCGTGTTCCACGTCGGTTACGCGAACGCTGAACATTTCATAAGTGTTGGCCATGGTTCACCTCGACTGCCTGGGCGCGCGGCAGGCCCTGCCGCGCACCTTTACGTGCAAATTAACGTGGAGCGGTTGCCATCAATCGTCGAGGTGGGCCACGGCGATCAGGTTGTGGAAGTGGGCAATGCCGTGCTCGCTCATGCCGCTGCGATCGCGGTCGGCCATGATCCGGCCCTGGCCACGGTAGCCACGGGATTTCAGGCCCTTCTGCACGCTTTCGACCAGGCGCAGGTCTTCTGGGCGGAACACTTCGCGGTACCAGTCGATCAGCTTCTGCTGCTCTTCGGTGATGTCCTTGTTGAGGAAGTAGATGTCGTAGTGCTGCAGGGTGGTTTCGGCATCGACCGGGAACTCGTAGATCACGGTCATGAAGTTGGCCCCTGGCGGCACGTTGAACATGGTGCACGGCCAGGCCCAGAAACCGGCGAACGACGGGTCTTTCACACTTTCATCGAACTTGAACGACTGCTCCGATGGCTTGGCCAGGCCGTATTGCAGGGTCCAGTTGCCGTGCATGCTGTGGCTGTACTGGCCAACGTCCACCGAGTCCGAGAAGCCTGGGTGGGCAGGGGCGCAGTGGTAGCACTCCAGGTAGTTGTCGACGATCGACTTCCAGTTGGCCGGGGTGTCGCTGACGAAGCGGGCCGCCAGGTGCAGGTCGTCGATTACCGCGCAGGCTTCACGCATGCGTGCCTGCATGCCAGGCAGCTGGTCTTCGACGGAGCCGGCGTCCATGTCCATGTTGATGAAGATGAAACCGGCGTATTCCTCGACGCGCAGCTGCACCAGGGTGGAGTTTTCCTTGTCGAAGTTGACCACGTTATCGCAGTTGCGGGCGTGGGCCAGTTCGCCGTCGAGCTTGAAAGTCCAGGCGTGGTACGGGCAGGTGATGACGTTCTTGGCCTTGCCGCTGCCGCTGAGCAGCTGGTGGCCACGGTGCGGGCAGACGTTGTAGAAGGCGCGCAGCACGCTGTCACGGCCGCGCACGACAATGATGCTTTCGCCAATCACTTCGCGGGTGATGTAGGCGTTGTTGTCTGCCACTTCGCTGCGGTGGCCCACGCAGATCCAGCTGCGGGCGAAGATGGCTTCTTTCTCATGTTCGAACACCGAGGCCTGGGTGTAGAAGTTGGCGGGAATGGTGAAGGCCTCTTCGGCATTCGCGCAGAAATCGGCGGGCAGGCGTTTGAAGTCGTTCATGACAGGTCTCTCACAAGCTCGGTTTATAGTTGTTGGTTAACGCGTATCTGTTGGTTAACAGATCAGGCAAAAAAATTTGCAGTCTTCCGAAGGGGCCGCAAAGCGGCCCGTTTGATTTGATCAATGCACGGCAGCGGCGCTGCGAGGTGCATGCTCGGCGGGTTCTTCGCCGGCCATGCGTGCAGCCTCTTCCTCGATGATGTGGGCCGGTACCTGGCCGTAGTCAGCGATCATCCACTTGAAGAAGCCATAGATCTTCACCAGCAGGATCACCATGAACGGGATCGCGGTCAGCACCACGGCCGTTTTCATGGTCGACAGCGAGGCCTTGGCGAACAGCATGGCCAGCGGTACCAGGGTCAGCACCACGCACCAGAACAGGCGGTGGGTGGGCGTGGGGTCGTCGCCTTCACGCAGGTTGCGGGTGCTGGTGGCCGCCACCGCGTAGGCGGCGGCATCCATGTGCGAAGCGCAGAAGATGGCCATGATGAACAGGTACACACCCAGGAACACCTGGCCCCACGGCAACGCCAGCAGCAGGTGTGTCACGGCCGATTCGCCGCCTTGTTCGGCGAGCATTTTCGGCACATCCACTGCACCGGTGATGAACTGGTGCATGCTGTAGCTTTCCAGGGCGCCGAAGAAGAACCAGCAACCGAAGCTGCCACCCAGCAGCAGGGCCAGGACCACTTCCTTGATCTGCCGGCCACGTGAAACGCGGGTCACGAACATGGCCACACCCGGTGCGTACGACACCCACCACAGCCAGTAGAACACCGTCCAGTTGCGGGTGAAGGCACCGTCGCCGGCCGGGTCGGTGAACAGGCTCATGTGCACGTAGTTCTGCATCATCAGGCCAATCGAGTTGGCGGTGTTGTTGATGGTGAACTGGGTAGGGCCGATCAACAGCACCACAGCGGCAAAAACCAGCGCGCCGATGCATACCATCTTGCTCAGGCGCTGCAGGCCGCCATCGATACCAATATACGAGCTGAGCGAGAACATCACGGCCACGCCACCGATCACCATCAGTTGCACGGTGAAGGTGTCCGGGGTGCCGGTCAGGTCATGCAGGCCACGGGTCAGGGTAGAAGCGGTCAGGGCCAGCGACACGGTCAGTGCGCCCATCATGGTCAGCAGGAAGATCAGGTCGACGCTGCGGCCTACCGGGCCGGTGGCCTTGAAACCGGTCACGGCTTCGACGATCGAGGCCAGGTTCAGGCCGCTCTTCTTGCGTACATGGAAGTGATAAGCCATGGCCAGCGAAGCCAGGGCGTAGATCGACCAGGCGCTGATACCCCAGTGGAAGAACGAATAGCCAACGCTGTATTCCAGCGCCTTGGGGGTGGCGGCGGCGATGTTCAGGCCAGGGGTCTGGTAGTAGTAGGCCCACTCCATCACACCCCAGTAGAGGGTCGACGACCCCATGCCGGCGCAGATGAACATGAACACCCAGGTGGCGGTGGCATATTCCGGCTTGCCACTGCCCAGGCGGATATTGCCGTACTTGCTGAAGGCCAGGTACAGCACGGCCAGGGTACTGGCGAACACCAGCACCTGCACGCTGGTACCGAAGGTGCGGGTGGACAGTTCGAACAACTGGTTGGCGGCGCTTTCAGCCTGGGCGGGGAAGGCTGCAAGGCCGATCACGGTGAGCAGTACGGCAATCAGGCTCACGGTAATCAGGAACACATCAATCTTTTTATTCTTGTGCGACATCATCGTCTCCTGGACGTTGGCGTACTTGTTATACCCGGCAGGCATCCGGGGTGTTGCGGTGTTGCTCCTTCCTTGGTTGTTAACCTTTAGTTGACTAGAATCTAACGGTTAACAGATTTTGCATACAATCCACGCCGCTCGCAAGAGGCAAGGGGCCGATTGTCAGACAGTCCTGACAATCGGCCCCAGTGCATCAGGCTTCGACCAACGCAGTGATGGCCTGGCCCACCTGCTGGGTGGACTGCTGCCCGCCCATGTCGCGGGTCACCTCGCCGGTGGCGATGACCTGCTCGATGGCCTTGAGGATGTCGTCGTGGGCGGCGCGGTAACGTGGGTCGGCGCCGTCGTTGCCGAGGAAGTCGAGCATCAGCGCACCCGACCAGATCATCGCGATCGGGTTGGCGATGTTCTTGCCGTAGATGTCTGGCGCCGAGCCGTGTACCGGTTCGAACAGCGACGGGAACTTGCGCTCGGGGTTGAGGTTGGCCGATGGCGCAATGCCGATGGTGCCGGCGCAGGCCGGGCCGAGGTCGGACAGGATGTCGCCGAACAGGTTCGAGGCTACAACCACGTCGAAGCGGTCTGGCTGCAGCACGAAGCGGGCGCAGAGGATATCAATATGCTGCTTGTCCCAGCTGATTTCCGGATAATTGGCAGCCATGGCTGCGGTGCGCTCGTCCCAGTACGGCATGCTCACGGCCATGCCGTTGGACTTGGTGGCCGAGGTGACGTGCTTGCGCTTGCGGGTCTGGGCCACTTCGAAGGCGTACTTGAGAATGCGGTCGACGCCACGGCGGGTGAACACCGATTCCTGCAGCACGAATTCGTTCTCTGTGCCTTCGAACATGCGCCCGCCCAACGACGAGTACTCGCCCTCGGTGTTTTCGCGGATGACCACGAAGTCGATGTCGCCGGGTTCACGGCCAGCCAGCGGGCACGGCACGCCAGGGAACAGGCGCACCGGACGAATGTTCACGTACTGGTCGAAATCGCGGCGGAACTTCAGCAGCGAACCCCACAGCGAGATGTGGTCCGGCACCTTGTCTGGCCAGCCCACGGCACCGAAGTACAGGGCGTCAAAGCCCTTGAGCTGTTCGAACCAGTCGTCCGGCATCATCTTGCCGTGGGCCAGGTAGTAATCGCAGCTGGCCCACTCGAAGAACTCGAAGCTGATGTCCAGGCCATGCTTGCGCGCAGCGGCCTCGACCACGCGAATGCCTTCTGGCAGCACTTCGTTGCCAATGCCGTCGCCTGGGATTGCCGCGATTCTGAACGTCTTGCTCATGGGGGTGCACTCGTTGTCTAGGGAACAGGTGCTGGCCATGCTATAAGGGCTTGGCCTGGAGATAATCTGGCCAATCATGGATTCTTGGAACACGCTACGTGAATAATCTGCCCAACCTCGACGACCTCAATATCTTCCTGCAAGTGGCCAAGCGCGCCAGCTTCGCGGCCGTGGCCGACGAGTTGGGCATGTCGGCGGCGTACATCAGCAAGCGCATTCGCATGCTGGAGCAAACCCTCGAGGTGCGCTTGCTGCACCGCACCACCCGGCGGGTGACGGTGAGCGAGGAGGGCGAGCGGGTGTACCAGTGGGCATTGCAGATTTTCGATGCGGTGCAGCGCATGGGCGATGACATCAGCGCCCAGCACCGGGAACCTGCCGGCCAGCTGCGCATCGCCAGCAGCCTGGGGCTGGGGCGGCGCTTCGTGGCGCCGGCGTTGTCCGAGCTGGCGGAGCGCTACCCGCGGCTGGACATTCGCCTGGATGTGCACGACCGCCTGGTGGACCTGATTGCCGAGGGCGTGGACCTGGACATTCGCGTGGGCAACGCCATCGCCCCCAACCTGATCGCCAAGCCGCTGGCGCGCAACCGCCGTGTGTTGTGCGCGGCGCCGGCGTATCTGGCCCGACGCGGCACGCCCAAGGTGCTGGGTGACCTGGCCAGCCATGATTGCCTGGTGATCAAGGAGCGCGACCACCCGTTTGGTGTGTGGCAACTGATGGGCCCGGACGGTGAAGAGAGTGTGCGGGTGACCGGTGGCCTGTCGACCAACCATGGCGAAGTGGCGCACCAATGGTGCCTGGACGGGCGCGGGATTTTGCTGCGTTCGTGGTGGGATGTGCACGACAGCCTGCAAGACGGGCGCCTGGTGCAGGTGCTGGAGGCCTATCACCAGCCGGCGGATATCTGGGCGGTGTACACCTCGCCGCTGGCCAGTTCGGCCAAGGTGCGGGTGGCGGTGGACTTTTTCCGGCAGTACTTTGCTGAGCGTTACAGCTTGCCGTAGTAAACCTGGCTCTGATGGGTGCCTTTGTAGGGGCGGCCTTGTGTCGCGATGGGCTGCGAAGCAGCCCCAGGATTTCAGCGTTATTGCATCTATTGCCGGGGCTGCTTCGCAGCCCATCGCGACACAAGGCCGCTCCTACACGAAGCAGACCGTGCAACGTTTCAGGATACGGGTATCCGCGAAACCGCCTTCACCTCGCGCAGCGCCAGGCTCGACTGGATCGAGGCAATCCCCGGTTGCCTGCGCAACACCTCTTCGACAAACCGCCCATAGCTCTCCAGGTCAGTCGCCAGCACCGTCAGCACATAGTCAGCCTCACCGGTCACCTTGTGGCAGGACAGCACCTGCGGCAGCTTCAGGATCACCTGCTCGAACTCATCCGGCGCCTCGGCCGAGTGGTTGCCAAAGCGCACCTGGGCAAACGCCATCACGTCGTACCCCAGCTTGCGGCGGTCGAGGTTGGCCTGGTAGTCCTTGATGATGCCCAGCTCTTCCAGCCGTTTGCGCCTGCGCCAGCATGGCGTCACGGTCATCGACAGGCGCTCGCCCAGCGCAGCGCTCGACAGGGTGCCGTCCTCCTGCAAAAGGCGCAGCAGTTCGCGGTCGGTGTCGTCGAGGTCTTCGATAGCAAAAGCTTTGCTCATGGGTGGCCAATCCTGTGATTGTTTTGCTCAAGTTTCCGGTTTGATCGAGCATAAAGCAAAGCATTTTCACCGTTCTCTCGCGAAAATTGGTTATTCGGTAACCCCTTGAAAAAGGACATTCGCGTGCTGACAGTCTTTAGCAACAACCACCGCTTGCACCATGGCTCGGAACTCAAGGATGGCGCTATCACGCCATCGTTCGAAAACCCCCGGCGCGCCGACACCGTGCTGGCCCGTGTACACAGCACCGGCCTGGGCGATGTCATCGCCGAGCAGGCCTTCGACCGTGCCTGCTACGTGGCGGCGCACAGTGAGCGCTATGTCACTTTCCTGGAAAACGCCTGGTCGCAATGGGCCGCCACCGGCAAGACTCACGATGCACTGCCACTGGTGTGGCCAGTGCGCGACCTGGCCATGGACCGGGAACCCGGCTTCATCGACGGCAAGCTGGGTTTCTACGCCATGGACGCCGGTGCGCCGATCACGTCTGGCACCTGGGAGGCCGTGCGCAGCAGCGCCAACGTTGCCCTCACCGGCATGCAGCGCATCATCGACGGCGCCAACAGTGCCTTCGCCCTGTGCCGCCCGCCGGGGCACCATGCCGCCCGCGAATACATGGGCGGCTATTGCTACCTGAACAACGCCGCCATCGCTGCCGAGCGCTGCCTGAGCCAGGGCGCCAGGCGCGTGGCCGTGCTGGATGTGGACTTCCATCACGGCAACGGCACGCAGAACATCTTCTACGACCGGCCCGATGTGTTCTTCGCCTCGCTGCATGGCGACCCTCACGTGTCCTACCCGTACTTTTCCGGCTTTGCCCACGAGCAGGGCGCAGGCGCGGGCGAGGGCTTCAACGCCAACTACCCGATGGGCAAGGGCACACGCTGGGGCGAGTACCAGCTGGCCTTGCAGGACGCGCTCAAGCGCATTGTCGCGCACAAGCCCGAGTTCCTGGTGGTGTCGCTTGGCGTGGACACCTTCGAGGATGACCCGATCAGCCACTTCAAGCTCACCAGCGAAGACTTCCTGCGCATGGGCGCCGAGATCGCCAGCGCCGGCATCCCGACCCTGTTCGTGATGGAAGGTGGCTACATGGTCGATGAAATCGGCATCAATGCGGTGAACACGCTGCAAGGCTTCGAAAGTGCGCGCTGACCCGCGCAACCCGCGGTGGCGGGGCCTGTAGCGGGCCTTGCCACCGCGCTGCAACACGTGACAGACCAACAATAACAAGAGGTCGCCATGCAAGACATGCCCGCAAGCCTTGAACAAGGCAAACCGATAACGCCCGCCCGTGACGGGCACCTGCAACGCACACTGGAAAACCGCCACATCCAGCTGATTTCCATTGGCGGCGCCATCGGCACGGGCCTGTTCATGGGCTCGGGCAAGGTGATCGCGCTGTCCGGCACCTCGATCCTGCTGGTGTACGCCATCCTCGGGTTCTTCGTGTTCATCGTCATGCGCGCCATGGGCGAGCTGTTGTTGTCAGACCTGCGCTTCAAGTCGTTTGCCGACATCGTCGCCCACTACCTGGGCCCGCGTGCAGGTTATGTGCTGAGCTGGTCGTACTGGCTGAGCTGGAGCGTGGCGGTGGTCGGCGACGTGGTCGTGGTGGCCGGGTTCTTCCAGTACTGGTACCCGCACACGCCAGCCTGGGTGCCGGCGTTCTTCACCCTGTTCGTGCTGTTGGGGCTGAACATGCTGGCGGTGCGGATATTTGGTGAAGTGGAGTTCTGGTTCGGCATCATCAAGATCGTGGCCATCGTGATGTTGATCATTACGGCGGCGGTGATGATCGCCACGTCCTATACCTCGCCCAATGGCGTGGTTGCCTCGCTGGCCCACGTGGTCGCGCCGGGTGCGGTGCTGCCCCATGGCATCAGTGGCTTCTTTGCCGGGTTCCAGATTGCCGTGTTCTCGTTTGCCGGTACCGAGCTGATCGGCACCACCGCAGCAGAAGCGAAAAACCCGCATCGCTCGCTGCCCAAGGCAATCAATACCATCCCGCTGCGCATCCTGCTGTTCTACATCCTGGCGCTGGTGTGCATCATCAGCGTGGTGTCTTGGGCCGAGGTGCCGGCCAACCGCAGCCCCTTTGTCGAACTGTTCTTGCTGGCGGGCTTTCCGGCAGCGGCCGGCATGATCAACTTCGTGGTGCTGACGTCGGCTGCATCTTCTGCCAACAGTGGCGTTTATTCGGGTTGCCGGATGCTGTTCGGCCTGGCTGAGCGGCGCAATGCACCGGCGCTTTTTGCCAGGCTTTCGGCACTCAGCGTGCCGGTGTACAGCCTGCTGTTTTCCGGGGTATGCATGGTGGTCGGCCTGAGTCTGCTGTTCATCATTCCCGAGGTGATGACGGTATTCACGCTGATCTCGACGGTGTCGGCGATCCTGGTGATCTTCACCTGGTCGATGATCCTTGCAGCGTACCTTGCCTACCGCAAGCGCAACCCGGCTGCTCACGATGCCTCGGCATTCAAGTTGCCGGGCGGGGTGCCGATGGCCGTCACCACCTTGGGCTTCCTCGGCTTTGTGCTGGTGCTGCTGGCGCTGCAACCGGATACCCGGTTGGCGCTGTGCGTGATGCCGTTGTGGTTCGTGTTCCTGCTGCTGGCCTACCGCCGCCGCACTAAAGCACACTCCTGAGCCGATCACATACCTTGTGGGAGCGGGCACGCCCGCGAACACCGGCGCAGCCGGTGCCATGTACCGAGTCGCCTGCTTCGCGGGCATGCCCGCTCCCACAGGAGCTGTGTCAGGCTGACAACCTTATATACCTCCCGGTATATGGACAGCCCATCACCTGGCCGCATAGCTTAACCCCTCGACGGGGCGCGCCTTGCACACGCCATAACAACAACGATGCCCCCGTGACCTTTCAGTCCTGCCAACCCCACAACTCTAAAAATGAGGCGGCAAATGGAAAGCATCGGTACCTATGTCATCTACGTCATCATGGTGTGCGCGGTACTGGGTGCCGTGGCATCCATCTACAACCCCGAAGGCGAACTGGGCCAGGAGTTCATCGCCGGCCTGCACAGCATCGGCCCCATCTTCATCCCTGTGGCCGGCATCATGGCGGCAATCCCGTATATCTCTGCGGGCATCAGCCACGTGATTGCTCCGCTGTTCCAGGCCATCGGCGCCGACCCAGGCATCGCCGGCCCCATCTTCATCGCTTCGGACATGGGCGGCTACCAGCTGGCCAAGGCCCTGGCGCAAAGCCCCGAAGGCTGGATCCTCGGCCTGATCACCGGCTTTCAATGCGGCGCCACGATCATCTTCGTCATCCCGGTGGGGCTGGCCATGTTGCGCAAGGTCGACCACAAGTACATGGCCCTGGGGATCATGGCCGGGCTGCTGACCATCCCGGTCAGCATCATGATCATCGCCATGGCCATGCAGGCCCTGGGCCTGAACGTGCGCCCCGACATCGCCACCACTGGCGCGGCTACCCAGGCACTGAACTTCACCTGGGCGATGTTGCTGCGCAACCTGATGCCGCTGATCCTGTTCTGCATTGCCCTGGCGGCGGCGTTGCGCTACTTCCCCACGCTGATGGTGTACCTGTTCCTCAAGCTCGGCCAGTTCATGTACATCGCCGTGGTGCTGGTACTGGTGGCGTCGATCGTGCAGTACTTCACCGGCCTGTTCAGCCACCTGTTCGGCAGTTGGGGCTTCGCGCCGATCATTGCCGATGCCGATGACCAGTTCCGCGCCCTGGAAATTGCCGGCTACATCGGGCTGATGCTGTGCGGAGCGTTCCCCATGGTGCACTTGCTCAAGCGCTTCCTGGCGCGGCCCATCGAGCGGGTGGCCTCGCGGTTTGGCATGTCCGGCGTGGGCGCTGCCGGCGTGCTGGCGGCCTCGGCGAATATCCTGGCCATGTTCAGGCTGGTTAGCGAAATGCCGCCCAAGGACAAGGTGCTGGTGATTGCCTTCTCGGTGTGCGCCGCCTTCACCTTTGGCGACCACATGGCCTTCTCGGCCAACTTCCAGCCCTCGCTGATCCTGCCGCTGATGATCGGCAAGCTCAGTGGTGGCCTGATCGCCATGCTGCTGGCCAGTTGGCTGGCGGTGCCCAAGGCGCAGGAAATGGGGCGCCAGGATGACGCCGCTGGCGCCTTCAAGGCAGTGCCCGAACCGTCCTGAGCCAAAAACGTCATGCACATGATCCGGAGCGTCCAGGGCGCCCCGGATTTTGTGTTTTTTGCCAATCAAGCCGGTAAGGTCGCACAAGCCATACCAGCACGAGAGCGTGGTGAACAATGACAAGAGATGAGGCAAATGGGCTGGCGGCGGTGATCGAGGCGATCGGCAGCGAGCAGTTGGGGCCGGCGCTGGATGCGTTGCTGCGCAGCAAGCTGGCGTTCGAGATGAGTTGCGCTTACCTGTTCCGCTTCAACCAGCCGGCGTTGCTGCTGCACAACGGCTACAACCATTCGGTAACCGAGCGCACCCTGAATGCCTACGTGCGGGGCGGGTACCTGCTTGATCCTTTTTACGTTGCCTGCGTCAACGAACACCCGGCCGGGCTATGGCGCATGAGCGAACTGGCACCGGACTGCTTCTTTTCTTCAGGCTTTGCCATTTCCAGGGACATCCACCCCTGCGTGTCGTCCGACTACGGCACGGCGGTGGAGGAGGTGGGCTTCATCATCCCCTTGCAGCCGCAGGTGGCGATCGTTTATTCGCTGATGCGTAAACACAGCAGTGGTGATTTCAGTGCGGCGCAAATGGACCTGCTGGCGGGCATGGCGCCGTTGCTGGCTTCGGTGTTCGGCCAGCATTGCCGGTTGCGCCATGCCGATTGCCTGCGCACGGCGCCGGAGGGGGCGGTGCTGGAGGATGCGTTCGTCGAGATCCTGCAAGGGCAGTTGACCGAGACCCAGCGCCTGATCGCCAAGTTGCTGTTGCAGGGGCACAGCAATGCGTCGATTGCACGGCAGCTGAATATTTCCGACGGGACGGTGAAGGTGCACAAGCACAACATCTACCAGCGCCTGGAAATTTCCACCAACGCCGAGTTGTTTCGCCTGTTTATCGATTACCTGGCCAAAGCATAGATTGGCGGTGATGCTGCGCTTTTGCAGGAGCGGCCTTGTGTCGCGATCGGGCCGCTAAGCGGCCCCTCGATTGTTGCCGTGATGCTGAAACCCTGGGGTCGCTTCGCGACCCGATCGCGACACAAGGCCGCTCCTACAAATACTGCGGCGCCTGGCAGGTTATTTGAACAACGGACTCAGGTGCTCGCTGAGGTAGATCCCCTGCGGATCCAGCTGCCGGCGCAGCTTGCGGAAGTCCTCGGCCCGCGGGTAAATCGCACTCACATCCTCTCCCGTCAGGAAGTGCAACTTGCCCCAGTGCGGCCTGGCGCCATAAGAACGCAATATCTGATCCACCGCCCGCAGGTAGTCCCAGTAATCGGTCCCCGGTTGGCCAGACACTGAAATGGTCACGCTGTCCTGCTCGAAGAACGGGCTCATCCACGCCCCGTCACCGGCAGTGAAGCGGTATTCGATGGGGTAGATCGCCTCGGGGAAGTCTTCCAGCATCAGCTTGCGCACTGCGCGCAGCGCTTCCTTGCTGTGGCGCACCGGCACTGCGTATTCCAGTTCGTGGAAGTTGGGCAGGTACTCGATCGGGTACACATCCGAGCTGTACGCCACCTTCTCGAATTCGCTTTCCCAGGCCGGGCGGTCGGTGATGTCCATGACCTTCACTTCGCACACATCGGTGGTGCGCCCGCTGGTGGAGGTGGCGGCGGTATCGGGCAGGCAGTAGCAATGGCGGCTCTGCTCGTAGGGGCACCAGAAGAAGCTGAAGTGGCGGTGCTTGCGCGCCAGTTCGTCGTGCTTTTCCATCACGCTTTCGAAGTCTTCCCGCCAGATGCGCTCGTGCAGGTTGAAGCTGTCCGTCACCTGCAAGGTCAGTTCGGAAACGATGCCCAGTACACCCAGCGACACTCGGCCGGCCTGCAACAGGTCGGGGGTGCTTTCGTCCACCACCAGGATTTCGCCATTGGGCTGCACCAGCTTCATGCCGACAATCGACGAGGCCAGGTTGCCCAAGGTCAGGCCGGTGCCGTGGGTTCCGGTGGTCAGGGCACCGGCAATCGACTGGCTGTCGATGTCGCCCTGGTTGACCATCGATAAACCGGCCGCACGCAAGGCCTTGCCGAAGGCATTGATGGTGGTGCCGGCGGCGGCGGTGACGCGCTTTTTCTCATGGTCGATATGGCGCACGCCACTCATGTTGGCCAGGGTAAGGTGCAGGCCGTTGGTGAGCGCCACCGGGGTAAAAGAGTGCCCGGAACCGGCCACGCGCACGTTCATGCCATTGCTGCTGGCCTGGTTTACCATCGAGCACAGTTCGTCTTCGCTGGCCGGTGCCCCGCGTGCTGCGCGAATGCAGGACTGGTTGCCGGCCCAGTTGCGCCAGTGCGCGTGGTCCAGGCCGAATTCGTTGATGTGCATGTTGTTGGAAGAGGTGGTCACGTAGATCGCTCCTGCTTGTTGTTCTTTTAGTCAGATGGCCGTGTAGCCGTTGTCGGCAAACAGGTGTGCGCCGTTGACGAAGCTGGCGTCGTCACTGGCCAGGAACAAGGCGGCGCTGGCAACTTCCGAGGGCTCGCACAAGCGCCCTTGGGCAGCAGCGATGGCCGCTTCACTCACGTCCACGCCATGCTTGCGCAGCATGTCGATCTCGCGCAGGCCGTGGGCGGTGGCGATAAAACCCGGGCAAATGGCGTTGGCGCGGATGCCCCGGTCGCGGAATTCCACGGCAATGGCCCGGGCGAACATGTGCGTGGCGCCCTTGCTGGTGCAATACAGCACTTCCATCGGTGTACCCACCACGGCCGAGATGGACGAGGTGCAGACGATGCTGCCGCCACCGGCTGCCAGCATGCCGGGCAGTACGGCGCGGGTGACCAGGAACATACTCTTCACGTTCACCGCCATGACCCGGTCCCACTCTTCTTCGCTGGTGTCCAGGAAGGGCAGGGCTGCCAGGATGCCGGCGTGGTTCATCAGCACGGTAATGTGCCCGAAGGCTTCCTCTACGGCCGCCACCGCGGCCTTTACTTGCTGTGCGTCTGACACATCGGCCGCTGCAAAAATGACCTCGTGGCCTTTATCGCGCAGTTCCCGGGCCACCTCGGCACCCTTGCTGCCAGGCAGGTCGACAATGCCGACCCGTGCCCCTTCTGCTGCGAACAGCTGCGACGCGGCCAGCCCGCAGCCACCCGCGCCGCCAGTAATCAGCGCTACCTTGCCATTGAGACGTCCCGCCATGTTCGACTCCCGATGTCTTTTATTGGATTGTTTGCAGCCCGGGCGTTTCGCGATTCGCGTGGCGGAGCATGAAACAGATCAACGGGAACATCCATATACCGATGGGTATACGGGCGCTGGGCTACTGGTTTTGCTGTTCGATCAGTGCCAGGCAGCGCTGTACGACCGGGCTCATGTCACCCTTGCGGCGGCTGAGGATGATCGGGCTGACCGCGCCGCTATCCAGCAAGCCGACATACTCGATATCGGTACGGTGCTGCTGCTGCACCGACGCCGGCACCAGGGTCACCCCCACGCCAACCGCCACCAGGCCGATGGCCGTCTGCAGTTCGTTGGCCCACTGGCTGACCTGGATGCTCATGCCTTGCTGGGCGAACAGCGCCAGCACGTGGTCGGCATAACTGGGCCGGGGGTTGGCCGGGTAGAGAATGAATGCCTCGCCTGCCAGCTGGGCAAGGCTGAGCGGGCTGCCCGCCAGCGGGTGGCCCTTGGGCAGCACGGCCACCAGCGGGTCTTCGCGCAGTACCTGCTGGTGAATCGCTGAGTCATCGATGCGGATGCGCCCGAAAGCGATGTCGATGCGCCCGCTTTTCAACGCTTCCACCTGCTGCAGCGTGGTCATCTCGCTCAAGCCAAGCTCCAGTTCGCTGTCCTGACGCAGTTCGCGGATCAGCTCTGGCAGCACGTTGTACAAGGTCGAGGGGGCAAAGCCGATGCCCAGCCACTGGCGCTGGCCCTGGCCGATGCGGCGGGTATTGTCGCTGATGTGCTGCAACTGCTGCAGCACGGTGCAGGTCTGCTCGTAAAAGAACCGCCCGGCCTCGGTCAGCCGCAGCGGGCGTTCGCGCACTACCAGCAGGGTGCCGAGCTGGTCCTCCAGCTGGCTGATCTGCCGGCTCAGCGGTGGCTGTGCAATGTGCAGCAACTCGGCGGCACGGGTGAAATTCAGGGTTTCGGCCAGGACCTTGAAGTAACGCAGGTGGCGCAGCTCCACAAGACCTCCAGGGTATGGTGGGAGATTCATTTGATATTGGACGCTTATCAGAGTCTCGCGCAATCTTCGAACAATCAAGTAAATGCACCATTCGGGCCTGCAACTGGCAGCCCGACCTGACGGGACCTGGCAACAATGACAAGCGCGCTGATTGAACGCATAGAAGCAATTATCGTCGACCTGCCGACCATTCGCCCGCACAAGCTGGCGATGCACACCATGCAGCAGCAGACCCTGGTGGTATTGCGCGTGCGCTGCAGCGATGGTGTAGAAGGCATCGGCGAGGCCACCACCATCGGTGGCCTGGCCTATGGCTATGAAAGCCCCGAGGGCATCAAGGCCAATATCGACGCGCACCTGGCGCCTGCGCTGATCGGCCTGGCGGCGGACAACATCAACGCTGCCATGCTCAAGCTGGACAAGCTGGCCAAGGGCAATACCTTTGCCAAATCGGGTATTGAAAGCGCCTTGCTCGACGCCCAGGGCAAGCGCCTGGGCCTGCCGGTCAGCGAGCTGCTGGGCGGCCGTGTGCGCGACAGCCTGGAAGTGGCCTGGACCCTGGCCAGTGGCGACACCGCGCGTGACATCGCCGAAGCCCAGCACATGCTGGAAATCCGTCGTCACCGGGTGTTCAAGCTGAAGATCGGCGCCAACCCGGTGGAGCAGGACCTCAAGCACGTGGTGGCAATCAAGCGCGAGCTGGGCGACAGCGCCAGCGTGCGCGTCGACGTCAACCAGTATTGGGACGAGTCCCAGGCCATTCGCGCCTGCCAGGTACTGGGCGACAACGGCATCGACCTGATCGAACAACCGATTTCGCGCATCAACCGGGGTGGCCAGGTGCGCCTGAACCAGCGCAGCCCGGCACCGATCATGGCCGACGAGTCGATCGAAAGCGTCGAGGACGCCTTCAGCCTGGCCGCCGACGGTGCGGCCAGCATCTTTGCCCTTAAAATTGCCAAGAACGGCGGCCCGCGCGCCGTGCTGCGCACCGCACAAATCGCCGAAGCCGCCGGTATCGCCCTGTACGGTGGCACCATGCTTGAAGGCTCGATTGGCACGTTGGCCTCGGCCCATGCCTTCCTTACGTTGCGCCAACTCACCTGGGGCACCGAGCTGTTCGGCCCGCTGCTACTGACCGAAGAAATCGTCAACGAGCCGCCGCAGTACCGCGACTTCCAGCTGCATATTCCCCGTACCCCAGGCCTGGGCCTGACACTGGACGAACAGCGCCTGGCGCGCTTCGCCCGTCGCTGATCAGCAAGCAAGGAGATAATCATGCTGTTCCACGTGAAGATGACCGTGAAACTGCCGGTCGACATGGACCCGACCAAGGCTGCCAGGCTCAAGGCCGATGAAAAGGAACTGGCTCAGCGCCTGCAGCGCGAGGGCACCTGGCGCCACCTGTGGCGCATTGCCGGCCACTACGCCAACTACAGCGTGTTTGATGTGCCCAGCGTCGAGGCATTGCACGATACCCTGATGCAACTGCCGCTGTTCCCGTACATGGATATCGAGGTGAACGGCCTGTGCCGGCACCCTTCGTCGATCCACAGCGACGACCGCTGATTCGCACACGACTACCCGACAAGAACAATATGAGGTAAGCAAGATGACCGTGAAAATTTCCCACACTGCCGATGTTCAAGCGTTCTTCAAGAAGGTGGCTGGCCTGGACCATGCCGAAGGCAACCCGCGCTTCAAGCAGATCATCCTGCGTGTACTGCAGGACACTGCGCGCTTGGTGGAAGACCTGGAAATCAGCGAAGACGAATTCTGGCACGCCATTGATTACCTCAACCGCCTGGGCGGCCGTAACGAGGCTGGCCTGCTGGCCGCAGGCCTGGGTATCGAGCACTTCCTCGACCTGCTGCAAGACGCCAAGGACGCCGAAGCCGGCCTGGGTGGCGGTACCCCGCGTACCATCGAAGGCCCGCTGTACGTCGCTGGTGCTCCGTTGGCACAAGGTGAAGCGCGCATTGACGACGGCACCGACCCGGGCGTGGTGATGTTCCTTCAGGGCCAGGTGTTCGATGGCGAAGGCAAGCCGCTGGCCGGTGCCACCGTTGACCTCTGGCACGCCAACACTCAGGGTACCTATTCGTACTTCGACTCGACCCAGTCGGAATACAACTTGCGCCGCCGCATCATTACCGATGCCGAGGGCCGCTACCGTGCGCGCTCCATCGTGCCATCGGGGTATGGCTGCGACCCACAGGGCCCCACCCAGGAGTGCCTGGACCTGCTCGGCCGCCATGGCCAGCGCCCGGCGCACGTGCACTTCTTCATCTCTGCCCCCGGGCATCGCCACCTGACCACGCAGATCAACTTCGAGGGTGACAAGTACCTGTGGGACGACTTTGCCTATGCCACCCGGGACGGGCTGATTGGCGAGTTGCGCTTTGTCGAGGATGAAGCGGCGGCGCGTGACCGTGGCGTAGAAGGCGTGCGTTTTGCGGAGCTTGCATTTGACTTCCACCTGCAGGCAGCAGCAGCGCCGGCGGCCGAAGCGCGCAGCCACCGTCCGCGCGCGTTGCAGGCAGGCTGAGTTCGCGCCAGGATTCACAGTGTTTTGGCCTGGGCCTTTCCGTGCGGGGAGGGCCTGGGCTTTTTGCTGTCAGCCGCTTGTCATCTAGAATCGGCTTTTTCCCCGAGCCCGCACCATGCACCCGATCGCACTGTTACCGACTACCGCCGACCAGGCCCCGCTGATTCGCAACCTTTACCAGTTCTATTCCTACGAATCCTCCGACTGGGAGCAGGAAGACGTGGAAGTGGACGGCCGCTTCTATGTCCACGACGAGCACCTGCAACGTTACTGGCAGGATGACGGCTGGGGCGCCTACCTGGTGCTGGCGGATGGCTTCATCGCTGGTTTCGTGCTGGTCGAGCGCAGTGAGCTGCCGGGCATCGACGCGCTGGAACTGGCCGACCTGTTCATTCTTAAAAAATACCGCCGCCAGGGCATTGGCCAGGCGGTAGCGTTGCAGTTGCTGGGCGGCGAGGGCGACTGGTTGCTGCGCTGCTATTCACAGGACCCGCCCGCCGTGGCGTTCTGCAGCGCCGTATTGGCAAACCTGTCGCGCCCGGCGCAGGCCATTGCCCTGCCTGATGAGCCGGATTTGCTCAACTTCCTGGTCGCAGGTGCCCGTCATTGAGGGCAGGCCAGCTCTGGCTCGTTCCTTGAGGGGATGACGGCATTTTTGTGAGGCACTTCACAAAAAATTCATCGAAGGCATAATGCCACTAATCGAGTTCATTACCCGGCCTCGTCGTGCCGGAGCCCTTTTCACGCCCCTCGAAGGTTCAGGTAAAGTTCATGTCGCTAGTCGCAAGCCCCGACATCATGTACCGGCTGTTGATTCAGAGTGTGGTGGACTATGCCATTTACATGCTCACTCCCGAAGGTATCGTCGCCAACTGGAACCCTGGCGCCCAGCGTGCCAAGGGCTACCATGCCGAGGAAATCGTCGGCCAGCATTACTCGTTGTTCTATTCCGAGGCCGAGCGTGCCGCCGGCTTGCCCACATTCAACCTGGAGCAGGCGCGCAGCACCGGGCGCTTCGAAGAGATCGGCTCGCGCTTGCGCAAGGATGGCTCGGCCTTCCACGCCCATGTGGTGATCGATGCGGTGTACGACGATGCTGGCCAACTGGTGGGGTTCGCCAAGGTCACCCGCGACATTTCCGAGCGCCATCGGCAGGAGCAGGAACTGCTGCAGGCCAAGGAACTGGCCGAGCAGTACAGCCAGGAAATGGCCAACCTGTCGCAGTTCCTTGATTCGGTCATTGCCAACATCCCCGCCAGCGTCATCGTCCAGGACCTGGAAAGCCAGCGCATCCTGTTGGCCAACCAGCAGGCCGAGCGCCTGTTCGGCGGGCCGGGGCGCAGCATGATCGGCCAGTTGCCGGGCGAGTGCCTGAGCCCGGCGGCGGCCGACTACCTGGAGCAGCAATTGGCGCGTGGTGCCCGCAGCAGCAAGGGCCATGCTGCCGAAACCTGCGTTGACACCGCTCGCGGGCCGCGCACCCTGCGCAGCCGTACCCTGCTTTGCCAGAACCGCGAGGGCCAGGCCGACTATGTGCTGTTCGTGGCTGAAGATGCCACCGAAGAGCTGGCCGCCCACGCGCAGATCCACCACATGGCACACCATGACGCGCTCACCGGGCTGCCCAACCGAACGCTGTTCAACGAACGGCTGCGTCAGGCGCTTGTGCGTGGCGACGAAAACGCCAAGTTGACCGCCGCCTTGTGCCTGGACCTGGACAACTTCAAGAACATCAACGACTCACTGGGCCATGCCTTTGGCGACAAGCTGCTGCGCGAGTTGGGCAAGCGCCTGCGTCGCGAGCTGCGTGAGCACGACACCCTGGCCCGCCTGGGCGGTGACGAGTTTGCCGTGGTGCTGACGGGGCTGGACGGGCGGGATGCGGCGTGCAACACCGCGCAGCGGCTGATCAATGCCATTTGCCCGCCATTCCAGATCGAGGGCCATCAGTTCACGGTAGGGGTGAGCATCGGTATCGCCATCGCCCCGGATGACAACGACCAGGCCGAGCAGTTGCTCGGTTATGCCGACATGGCGCTGTACGAGGCCAAGCGTAATGGCCGCAACCGCTTCGAGTGCTTTGACGTCGAGCTGGATGTCGCCGCCCGCCAACGCCGCCTGGTGGAGACCGACTTGCGTACCGCGCTGCACCTGGGCCAGCTGCAGTTGCACTACCAGCCAGTGGTCGACCAGCAAACCAGCAGCGTGACCGGGTACGAAGCGCTGCTGCGCTGGGAGCACCCGACCCGTGGCATGGTCATGCCCATGGACTTCATCCCCATTGCAGAAGAAACCGGGCTTATCCACGAACTGGGCACCCGGGCGCTGAACCTGGCCTGCCAGGAGGCGGCCAGCTGGGACAGCGACCAGACGGTGTCGGTCAACCTGTCGGCGGTGCAGTTCAAGAATGCCAACCTGGTGCATACGGTGGCCCTGGCGCTAGCCGATTCGGGCCTGCCGGCGCAGCGGCTGGAACTGGAAATCACCGAATCGGTGCTGCTGGGCAACAGCGAAGAAAACGTGCGCACCTTGCGTGCGCTGAAGGACCTGGGTGTGTCCATCTCGCTGGACGATTTCGGCACGGGGTATTCATCGCTGGGTTACCTGCGGTCGTTCCCGTTCGACCGGATCAAGATCGACAAGTCATTCGTGCATGACATGTGTGACAGCCGCGAGGCGATGTCCATCATCCGCGCCATTACCGACCTGTCCAACAGCCTGATGATCAAGACCACGGCCGAAGGGGTGGAATCGGAAGAGCAGATGCGCCGGCTGGCAGCGGAGGGGTGTTCGCACTTCCAGGGCTATCTGTATGGGCGGCCGGCGCCGGCGAGCGAGCGCTTGAAGCAGGTGATAACACCAGGCTAATTCCTTGCGCGGTCTCGTGTAGGAGCGGCCTTGTGTCGCGATGGGGCGCGCAGCGCCCCCATATTTTCAGCTTCGCCGCAGATATTGCCGGGGCCGCTTTGCGCCCCATCGCGACACAAGGCCGCTCCTACAGGTGCCGCGCAAGCCTTGAAGGTCAGCTATTCCAGTCCGGCGCAAACGCCGGGCTCACCACCCGCTGGTCCTTCGGCAAGCCGGCAATTGCCGCGCGGTCTTCATCATCCAGCTGCACCTGAAGCGCGGCCAGGTTGGCCAACTGGTTCTCGCGGCTGCTGGCCTTGGGTATCGCTGCTACACCGTCCTGTTCCAGCAACCACTTCAATGCCACCTGGCTCGGCAGCACGCCATGTTTGCGGGCAATCGCCTGTATCACCGGCTGCGCTGCCGCCTGGCCACGCGCCAGCGGGGTATAGGCGGTGAGCAACAAGTCATGGCGGCGGGCGTAGTCCAGCAGCGGTTGCTGGCCGAGCAGCACGTGGTATTCCACCTGAATGGCCGACAACGGCGCGCCCAGGGTTTCCACCACCTGGCGCAGCAACCCCAGCGGGAAGTTGGCCACGCCGATGTGGCGTGCCTTGCCTTCGTCACGCAGTGCTACCAGGGTGTCGATACTGCGCGCCATGTCCCAGTCCTTGCCGGGCCAGTGGATGTGGAACAGGTCGACCTGTTCGGTGCCCAGGGCGCGCAGGCTGTCTTCCAGCGACTGGCGCATGGCCTTGGGCTCCAGGCGGTCCCACCACACCTTGGTGGTGAGGTGGATCTGCTCGCGTGGTACGTCGCTGTCGCGCAGGGCCTGGCCAACCGCCGCTTCATTTTCGTAGGCGGTGGCGGTGTCGATGTGCCGGTAACCGACTTCCAGCGCCTGGTGCACGGCCTGGGTGCATTCACTGCCAGTCATTGGCCAGGTGCCCAAGCCGATTGCAGGCAGGTCCAGACCGTTACGGGTGGTGAGCCTTTGCATGTAAATTCCTTGTAGGGTGTGCAGGGTTCGCCGCCGATGGTCGGCGATCAGCGAGGCACGGGCCATGCGCTCAAAGCACAAAGTGGTCGATCAGCGAACAGTAATTGCAGCCGGCATGGGCAAGTGGCAAATGAACTTCCTTATCCTGCGGCATCTCTTCTAGAATTCGAGCTGTTGCATCCGCCAGGCCATGCCTGCGCGGCCTTCCCTGGGCGCTGGCTGCTGCCGTGCCGTCATCGAGAGAGCCATGAGTTCCAGCACACCGCTGTCCGGCGTCAATCAACCCTTGCGCGGTATCGCGCTGGTGGTGGTGGCGACGTTCCTGTTCGCCAGCCACGATGCGTTGTCGAAATTCCTTGGTGGCATTTACCCGATTGTCATGGTGGTGTGGGCGCGCTATGTAGTGCATACGCTGCTGATGGCCGGCATTTTCCTGCCCAAGTCTGGCCTCAACGTCTTGCGCACCCGCCGGCCGCTGCTGCAAACCTTGCGGGCCCTGAGCCTGCTGAGCACCAGCTTGCTGTTCACCACCGGCCTTCAGTATCTGCCGTTGGCCGAGGCGACGGCGGTCAACTTCCTGGCCCCTGTGCTGGTCACCGCGCTGTCGGCGCCGCTGCTGAAAGAGCGGGTGACGGTGGGGCAGTGGGTGGCGGTGGTGCTGGGCTTCATTGGTGTGCTGGTGGTGGTGCACCCGGGCGGGGCGATGTTTACCCCGGCCATTCTGTACCCGTTTGGTTCGGCACTGGGTTTCTGCTTTTATCAACTGCTCACGCGCATTCTGGCGGCCCATGACAGCCCGACCACCAGCAACTTCTATGCGGGGTTGTGCAACACGCTGGCGATGAGTGCGCTGGTGCCGTTCTTCTGGGAGGTACCGCGCTGGGACCATGCGTTGTTGATGCTGGCGCTGGGGGGCTTTGGCATGACGGCGCACCTGCTGCTGACCCAGGCCTTCCGCCATGCGGCGCCGGCGTTACTGGCGCCATTCAGCTATTGCCAGATCGTGTTTGCCGGGTTGCTCGGGTGGGTGATCTACAGCCAGGTGCCGGATACCCTCAGCCTGGTGGGTATTTCGGTGATCTGCCTCAGCGGGCTGGGGGCGGCGTGGATGCAGCGGCGCAAGTAGAAGCCTGTACAGGCCGTTCCTACAAGGATTTGCGCAGGCCTTCAGACGCGGTCCTTCATCAAGGCCTGCAACGAATCATCAAAGTCTCGCAGTGCATCCGCCTGCACCGCCCGCTCATCCTCCATCACCCGCGCCATATCGCCCAGGCGCTTGCTTGCCCGCCCTTCGGCACGGCCGATATAGGTCAGTTGGTCATCGAAAAACCGTGCCACTACCTGGCTCTCGATGCCCGCGCTGGCCAACCGGCTTTCAGTGTCTAGTAGCACGATCACATCCGGGTGGTCGCCCAGCAGCGTATCCAGGTCGTCATAAAAAGTGACTTCAGCGAACTGCTGCGCCAGCGACCGTGCCAGCCAGTCATAGGCTTGGCTTTCACTGTTCAGGGTTGCCACCGGGATGCGCTGGCCTGCTGTGGGTGCGTTAGCCTGGGCGCGGTGGTTGCCGAGGTAGGCAAGGGTCGCTTCGGCATCGCGCCCCAGCAAAACCGCCACCCGCTGGCCGGGGGCCAGGGCAACGCTGGAGATGGCCGTGGCCGGATAGAAGTGCCCGTAGGGCTGGCGGGTGTCGGTAGCGGCCGGGTTGGCACAACCGCCGAGGGCGGCCAGCAAGGCGAGCAGGGCAGCGATCATGCCGGATTTCATGGGTGGTCCCTCGTCGATTCAGTGAATGCCTGCATCTTCCGCCCGGGCCGGCCGCTGCGGAACTTGATGGCATTCATGGTGGCTATCGATGAGGTCGATGTGTTACTGCGCAGCCATGAATTGCAGGATGCGCTCGCGCAGCCAGCGTTCGGACGGGTCGTTGTCCTGGGCGCCGCTCCACACCATCGACAGCTCGGCCTCGGTGATATCGAACGGCGCCGGGTCGGCGCGTAGGCTACCGTCGTCGGCCAAGGCGCAGGCGGCATAGTCGGGTACTGTGGCGATCATCTCGGTGTTGCGCAGCAGGGCGCGCAGGCTGCCGAACTGCGGCACCGCCAGCACCACTTTGCGGCAGCGGCCGATGCGTGCCAGGTCCAGGTCGATGTTGCCGCTCATGTCGCCGGAGAATGACACCATCACATGCGGGCGGGCGCAGTATTCGTCGAGGGTCAACGGGCCTGGGCGGTCGTCGGCACGCAGCACCCGCACGCCAATATTGCGCAGCTTGCGGCGCTTGGCGGTGGCCGGCAAGTCGGTGGTGTAGCTCACGCCTACCGAGATCTCGCCGCTGGCCAGCAAGCCGGGCATCAGCAGGAAGTTGGCCCGGCGTACCACCACACTGATGTCCGGGGCCTCTTCTTGCAGGGCCTGCAGCAGGGCCGGGAACAGGCCGAACTCGGCATCGTCCGACAGGCCCAGGCGGAACACATTGCAACTGCTGGCCGGGTCGAATTCGCGGGCGCGGCTGATGGCGGCGGAAATCACGTCCATGGCCGGGCCCAACTCGGCGAAGATCTGCATGGCCCTTGGGGTGGGCTCCATGGCCCGGCCATTGCGGATCAGCAGCGGGTCGTCGAATAGCTCGCGCAGGCGGGCGAGGGCGGCGCTGACGGTGGACTGGGTGATGAACAGCTTTTCGCCGACCCGGGTCAGGTTGCGTTCGATCATCAGGGCTTCGAACAGCACCAGCAGGTTCATGTCGACGCGGCGCAGGTCGTTGCGGTTCATTGGGCTCAGGTTCCGGGGGTAGAGGGCTTGGCGGTGTATTGAAGCATGTGGGCGGCCTGCTTGCCTTGTATGGATGTGCCGGCCTCTTCGCGGGCACGCCCGCTCCCACAGGTACAGCGCGGTTTTCAAGGCCTGTGCAGATCCTGTGGGAGCGGGCGCGCCCGCGAAGAGGCCAGGACAGGAAAGCGCTGACAGAGCCAGCCTATCACCCCCTAACAGCCACTCTATTAGAAGTCTGCCCAAGCTCGGCTAGTCTTTCCCCTGGCCCCGCGAATTGCGCGAGTGGGCGGCGTGGCAGCACCTGTGTGCAAGACCGCGTCAACCTGCCGTGACAGCTTCGCAAGCCCCGTGTAGACCTGATGAGGGGTAGCACGAGCCCACGCGCTCGGCTGAAAGAACACCTGGCACAGACCGGAAATCTGGATAACCGACCCAAAGGTACCCGCAGATGTCGAACGAATCGAAATGCCCGTTCCATCAAACCGCAGGTGGCGGCACCACCAACCGTGACTGGTGGCCTGACCAGCTCAACCTGAGAATTCTTCACCAACATTCGACCAAGTCCAGCCCCGACCCGGACTTCGACTATGCCAAGGCGTTCAAGAGCCTGGACTTCCAGGCCTTGAAGAAAGACCTGACCGCCTTGATGACCGACTCGCAGGACTGGTGGCCCGCCGACTTCGGCCACTACGGCCCATTGTTCATCCGCATGGCCTGGCACAGCGCCGGTACCTACCGCATCGGCGATGGCCGGGGCGGTGCGGGCTCTGGCCAGCAGCGTTTCGCCCCGCTCAACAGCTGGCCGGACAACGTCAGCCTGGACAAGGCCCGGCGCCTGCTGTGGCCGATCAAGCAGAAGTACGGCAACAAGATTTCCTGGGCCGACCTGATCGTGCTCACCGGCAACGTTGCCCTCGAATCCATGGGCTTCAAGACCTTCGGCTTTTCGGGCGGGCGCGCCGATGTGTGGGAGCCGGACGAAGACGTGTACTGGGGCTCGGAAAAGGTCTGGCTGGGCGGCGATACTCGCTACGGCAAGGACCAGGTCAAGGCCCAGCCGCCAGGCCAGGGTGATCTGGTGGCCGAGCCGGCCAAGCATGGGGAGGAACAGAACCGCGACCTGTCGGCCGAGCGCAACCTGGAGAACCCGCTGGCTGCCGTGCAGATGGGCCTGATCTACGTGAACCCGGAAGGCCCGGAAGGCAACCCGGACCCGGTGGCTTCGGGCAAGGACATCCGTGAAACCTTCGGCCGCATGGCCATGAACGATGAAGAAACCGTAGCGTTGATTGCTGGCGGCCACGCTTTCGGCAAAACCCACGGTGCCGGCCCTGCCGACAACGTCGGCCCCGAACCGGAAGCGGCTGGCCTGGAATTGCAGGGCCTGGGCTGGGCCAGCAAGTTCGGTAGCGGTAAGGGGGGCGACGCCATCACCAGCGGCCTGGAAGTGATCTGGACCTCCACCCCCACCCGATGGAGCAACGAGTACCTCAACAACCTGTTCAACTTTGAGTGGGAGTTGACCAAGAGCCCGGCAGGCGCGCACCAATGGCGGCCGAAAGAGGGCAAAGGCGCCGGAACGGTGCCGGATGCGCACGACCCGGGTAAAAAGCATGCACCTTCCATGTTGACCTCCGACCTGGCGCTGCGCTTCGACCCGATCTACGAGCCGATCGCCCGCCGCTTCAAGGAGAACCCCGACCAGCTGGCGGATGCGTTCGCCCGCGCCTGGTACAAGCTGATCCACCGCGACATGGGCCCGCTGGCACGTTACCTGGGCCCGGAAATGCCAAACGAAGAGCTGCTGTGGCAAGACCCGTTGCCCAAAGCCGATTCATCCACGCTCAGCGAGCAAGACATCGCGGCCCTCAAAACCAAGGTGCTGGGTGCGGGCCTGAGTGTGGGCGAGCTGGTTTCCACCGCCTGGGCATCGGCCTCGACCTTCCGTGGCTCTGACAAGCGCGGTGGTGCCAATGGCGCCCGCTTGCGCCTGGCGCCGCAGAACGGCTGGGCTGCCAACCAGGGTGTCGACAAGGTACTGGCGGCGCTGGAAAAGATTCAGGCCGACTTCAATAACGGCGGCAAGAAGGTCTCGCTGGCCGACCTGATCGTGCTGGCCGGTACCGCAGCCGTGGAAAAGGCCGCCAAGGATGCCGGCTACAGTGGCAACGTGGGCTTCCGACCGGGCCGCGTCGATGCGTCCCAGGCGCAGACCGACGTCGAGTCGTTCGCGGTGCTGGAGCCGTTGGCCGATGGATTCCGCAACTTCACCAAGGCCCGCTATAGCGTCAAGGCCGAGAAGCTGTTGCTGGACAAGGCCCAGTTGCTGACCCTGACTGCGCCGGAGTTGACCGTGCTGATCGGTGGCCTGCGCGTGCTGGGCGCCAACCATGGCGGCAGCAAGCAGGGTGTGTTCACCGACAAGGTCGGCACCTTGAGCAATGACTTCTTCCGCAACCTGCTGGACATGGGCGTGGAGTGGAAGGCGACGTCGGCGGACAACGAAAGCTTCGAAGGCCGTGACCGCAAGACCGGGCAGGTGAAGTGGAGCGGTAGCCGGGTTGACCTGGTGTTTGGTTCACACGCCCAACTGCGGGCGTTGAGCGAGGTGTACGGCAGCAGTGATGGGGGGGACAAGTTTGTTCGGGACTTTGTTGCCGCTTGGCAGAAGGTCATGGAGCTGGACCGCTTTGACCTGAAGTAAAGGTGTTGGACATCGGGGGCGCTTTGCGCCCCTATCGCGACACAAGGCCGCTCCTACAGGTCCTGCATAGCCTCCTGGCTAGCGCGATACCTGTAGGAGCGGCCTTGTGTCGCGATAGGGCTGCAAAGCAGCCCCAAGGGTAGTGGCAATCCCGCCAATTTGAGGTCGGATAGATACAAAAGCGCCCTCGTCGGTTCTGTTGCAATGCTTCTCAGGCGGCAAGCCTGAACAGCGTGCTTATAACGACAAGGAACCCCGACCATGCAAATGCCCAAGACCCTGAATATCCGCAACGGCGACAAGGTGCAGCCAACCTTTTCGGCACAGGAATACGTGGCCCGTCACGCTCGCCTGCGGGCCTACATGGCCGATCAGGACATCGAGGCAGCCATCTTCACGTCGTACCACAACGTCAACTACTACAGCGATTTCCTCTACTGCTCGTTCGGCCGCCCCTATGCGCTGGTGATCACCCAGGACAAGGTTGTCTCGATCAGCGCCAACATCGACGGTGGGCAACCCTGGCGGCGCACGGTCGGCACTGACAACATCGTCTACACCGACTGGCAGCGCGACAACTACTTCGTTGCCATCCAGCAGGCGCTGCCGCTGGCCTCGCGGATTGGCGTGGAGCACGATCACCTCAATCTGCAGAACCACGCCAAGATCGCCGCCTGCTACCCCAAGGCCGAGCTGGTGGACATCGGCGCCCCGTGCATGCGCATGCGCATGATCAAGTCGGCCGAGGAACAGGCGCTGATCCGCCATGGCGCGCAGGTGGCCGACATTGGCGGTGCGGCTGTGGTGGAGGCGCTGCGTGATCAGGTGCCGGAGTATGAAGTGGCACTGCATGCCACCCAGGCGATGGTGCGTGAAATCGCCAGGCGCTTCCCCGATGCGGAGCTGATGGACACCTGGACCTGGTTCCAGTCCGGGCTCAACACCGATGGCGCGCACAACCCGGTCACCAGCCGTCGCGTTGGCAAAGGTGAGATCCTCAGCCTCAATTGCTTCCCGATGATCGCTGGCTACTACACCGCGCTGGAGCGCACACTGTTCCTTGACCACTGCCCGGACGAGTACCTGAGCCTGTGGCAGGCCAACGTCGAAGTGCACGAGGCCGGGTTGAAGCTGGTACGCCCGGGCATGCGCTGCAGCGACATTGCCCGCGAACTGAACGAGATCTTCCTGCGTCACGACCTGCTGCAGTACCGCACCTTTGGCTATGGCCATTCGTTCGGCACCTTGAGCCACTACTACGGGCGTGAAGCGGGGCTGGAGCTGCGCGAAGACATCGACACGGTGCTGGAGCCGGGCATGGTGGTGTCGATTGAACCGATGATCATGCTGCCTGAAGGGCGACCAGGGGCGGGCGGGTACCGCGAGCATGACATCCTGATCGTCAATGACCACGGCGCTGAGAACATCACCAAGTTCCCGTATGGGCCGGAGCACAACATCATTCGCAAGTAAGCATCGGCGTCGCCTGCTTCGCGGGCACGCCCGCTCCCACAGGGGCCTCACACATCCTGAAGGAGCGGGCCTGCCCGCGAAAAGGCCAGCCTGGACAATAAAAAAATCACTGTATGACCACCAGACCCTGCCTCCAATTAAAAGAACCAGAGGGTACCCGTCATGTCCAGCACCACCCTGAATGCACCCACCCTCGACGGCGCCGCGCCCAGCGCCGAACGCCAGGCCCTGCGCAAGGCCGCCCGGGCCAGTTTCATGGGCAACTTCGTCGAGTGGTTCGACTACGCCGCTTACGGCTACCTGGCAACCATCATCGCCGCCACCTTCTTCCCGCAAACTGACAAAACCACCGGCCTGTTGGCAACCTTCGCCGTGTTTGCCCTGTCGTTCCTGGTGCGCCCGCTGGGCGGCATCGTCTGGGGCCACTTTGGCGACCGCCATGGCCGGCGCAATGCGCTGTCGTGGTCCATCCTGATCATGTCGGTGTCCACCTTCTGCATCGGCCTGTTGCCCGGTTATGCGCAAATCGGCCTGTGGGCGCCGGCCCTGTTGCTGTTGATCCGCCTGGTGCAGGGTTTTTCCGCCTCGGGCGAATATGCAGGTGCTGCGGCGTTCCTGGCCGAGTACGCGCCACCCGGCCGGCGTGGCCTGTACACCAGCATCGTGCCGGCCAGCACGGCGGCCGGGTTGCTGTTCGGTGCGGCGTTCGTGGCGTTACTGCACGAGCTGCTCAGCAGCGAAGCCCTGCATGAGTGGGGCTGGCGCCTGCCGTTCCTGCTGGCGGCGCCGTTCGGGCTGGTTGGGCGTTATATCCGCATGAGCCTGCAGGACACGCCCAAGTTCCTGGAGATGGAGCAACGCCTGGAACACAAGGCTGGCATGGCACCGATGCCGCTGCGCGAACTTATGGGCCAGCACCGCCGCAGCCTGGCCATCGGCATTGGCGTTACCTGCCTGAATGCGGTGGCGTTCTACCTGCTGCTCAGCTACATGCCAACCTACCTGTCCACTGAAATGGGCATGAGCGAGCGGGATTCGTTCATTGCCTCGACGGTGTCGCTGGCCACCTACATCGGCTTGATCTTCCTGATGGGGCGGTTGTCCGACCGGTTTGGCCGCAAGACCATGCTGGTGGTGGCTTCGCTGTTGTTCCTGGGGCTGACCGTGCCGTTGTTCGGCCTGCTCGATGGGCAGCCGCTGGTGGTGATCCTGGCTATCCAGATTTGCTTCGGGGCGATACTGGCAATGAACGACGGCACCTTGCCTTGCCTGCTGGCGGAGATTTTCCCGACCCGGGTGCGTTTCAGTGGCTTTGCCCTGAGCTTCAATCTGGCCAACGCGCTGTTTGGCGGGACTGCGCCGTTCATTGCCACCTGGCTGATACAGGTGACGGGTAGCAAGCTGGCACCGGCGGGGTATTTGCTGGCGGCGGCACTGGTGGCGCTGGTGGCCATGCTGATGTGCCGGGAAACTGCGCATTCGGCGCTGGAAGACTGATCAACCTGTACCGGCCTCTTCGCGGGTAAACCCGCTCCCACAGGAACCCCGCAGACCTGAATACTGCGCGGTCCCTGTGGGAGCGGGCGTGCCCGCGAAGAGGCCGGTACAGGCCGGAGCAAATCATGAATCAATGCAAAGAGGCTTGCCGCCGCTCCCCCAGTGGCGACAACCCAAAAAACCGGCTGTAACTCTTGGAAAAATGGGCCGGCGAACTGAACCCACACGCCAACGCCACCTCACGCACCTGCACATCACTGCGCAGCAGCAGCTCCCGCGCCCGCGAAAGGCGCAGCTCCAGGTAATACTGGCTGGGCGTACGCTGCAGGTACTTGTGGAACAGCCGCTCCAGCTGGCGCACGGTCACTTCGTTGAGGCTGGCCAGCTCTTCCAGCCCCAACGGTTCTTCCAGGTTGGCCTCCATGATCGCCACCACCTGGCTCAACTTGGGTTGGCCGCTGCCCAGCAGGGTGCGCAGCGGCACCCGCTGGCGCTCGCGTTCGCCACGCACCCGGTCGCACAGCAGCAGCTCGGCCGCCTTGGCCGCGATGTCCTGGCCACCCGGTTCGCGAGCGACCAGTTGCAGCATCATGTCCATGGCCGCCACACCACCCGAGCAGGTGTAGCGGTCCCGGTCCAGCTCAAACAGCTGGCTGGAGATGACGATGCCGGGAAAATGCGCCTGCAACGTCGGCAGGTCTTCCCAATGGATGGTGCAACGGTAGCCTTTGAGCAGTTCGGCCTTGGCCAACAGGTAGCTGCCTGTGCAGATACCGCCCAATGGCAAGTGCTGGCGTGCCAGCTGGCGCAACCAGTCGATCAGCGGGCGGTTGCCACGGCCACGGTCAATCGGGTTGGCACCGACCACCAGCAGCGCGTCCAGCGCGGGGGCGTTGGCAATGCTGTAGTCGGGCAGTACGCGCATACCGTTGCTGGCGGCCACCGGTGCATCGCCCGCGGCAATCAGTACGCTGCGAAACAGGGGCTTGCGCGCGGCCAGGTTGGCCATGCGCAGGGTCTCCACCGCCGAGGCCAGGCCGATGGTGGTGAAATTGGGCAAGATCAGAAAGCCGAAGGTCTTTACGGAACAACTCTTTACAATAGATGGCGATGGGTTTGCAGAAGCGGGGTGGACCATTGCGCTGTTCCTGTGCAAGCTGAGGCATCGTTCGTCAGGGGCAGTGAGAAAAACAGCCTCGCGTGGTTCTTGTTGTTATGGGTCGTTGCCGGGTCGATAGTACACCCTGGGCGCAGCGGCCAGGAATGGCCCTGCCGGCTGGCAAGGCCGACAGTGATTGCACAAAGAAGGTGATCGTTCGTGAACCCCGAATCCATGCTGGCGGCACTGCCAGGCTACGCCATGTCGCCCGAGTCGATCCAGGTGCTGCCTGATGCCAAGGCTTACCGCGCCTGCCTGCTCGAACGCATCCGCGCCGCGACCCGGCGCATTGTGATTGTTGCGTTGTACCTGCAGGAAGACGAGGCCGGCCAGGAAGTGCTGGATGCCCTGTACCTGGCCAAGGCCGAGCGGCCAGGGCTTGAAATCACCATCGTGGTCGACTGGTTCCGTGCCCGCCGGGGCCTGCTCGGGGCCGGGCGACAGCCAGGTAACGCGGCCTGGTACCAGGCCCAGCGCCAGCTGCGTGGGCTGGACATCGCCATTCACGGGGTGCCGGTGCAAACCCGCGAGCTGTTTGGCGTGCTGCACCTGAAGGGCAGTATCATCGACGATTGCGTGATCTACACCGGCGCGAGCGTGAACAACGTCTACCTGCACCGCTTCGACCGCTATCGCCTGGACCGCTACCACCTGTTCCAGTCGCCAGCCCTGGCCGACGCCATGGTAGGCCTGGTGCAGCGCCTGTTGCACACCACCGCCACGCCGCGCCTCGACTTGCCGGCGCCCCCGACCACCCGCAGCCTGCGCGGTGACATCCGGCGCTTGCGTGCACGCTTGCGGCGCATGGCCTATGAGGCACCGGCCAGTGTGGCGGGGCAGGGGTTGCGGGTGATTCCGCTGTTGGGCGTGGGCCGTGGCAACCCGTTGAACCGGGCGCTGTGCGCCATGCTGGCGGCGGCGCGCACGCAGCTCGTCATCAGCACGCCATATTTCAACCCGCCGCGGGTCGTGATGCGCGAACTCGACCATGCGCTGGAGCGTGGTGTGCAAGTGGAATTGATCGTGGGTGACCGTACGGCCAACGACTTCTATATCGCGCCTGGCGAGCCGTTCAGTGCCAGTGGCGCGTTGCCTTATCTGTACGAAGACAACCTGCGGGCCTTCGCCCGTCGCCGCCATGGCGCAATTGCCAGCGGCCAGTTGCAAGTGCGGATCTGGAACGATCCCGGGCACACCTTCCACGCCAAGGGCGTGTGGGTAGACCAGCGCTATTCGCTGTTGACCGGCAATAACCTGAACCCGCGCGGCTTCAACCTGGACCTGGAGAACGGCCTGCTGATCGATGACCCGCAGGGGCAGTGGCTGGGGCCACGGGAGGCAGAGCTGGCCGAATTGCGCCGGTTTGCGCCGAAAATCGGTTCGGCAGAGGCGTTGGGGGTCAAGTCCGAACACCCCAAGGAAGTGCGCAAGTTCCTGCGCAGGTTGCGTTACAGCCGGCTGGAGCCGTTGATCAAACGGGTGCTGTGACGCCGCCTGGTGCGTTTTTGTAGGAGCGGCCTTGTGTCGCGATCGGGCCGCAAAGCGGCCCCTCGATTTCAGCGTCACCGCCGCTATTGATGGGGCTGCTTTGCAGCCCGATCGCGACACAAGGCCGCTCCTACAGGGACCGCGCCAGGCTGTGTACCCTTCGGCTTGAGCCGCGACACGGCAAGCAGCACCACCGCCAGCCCGATGATCTGATAAAGCGAAATCTCTTCACTCAAGACCGCCCACGACGCCAGCACCGTCAGCACCGGCCCCAGGTTGCCCACCGCCGCCGTGTGGGTAGGCCCCAACCGCTGAATCGCCAGCGCCACCCAGTAGATCGGCAACACCGTGGAAAATACCGCCATCAATCCGGCATTGGCCCATACCGCGCCGGGCAATTGCCACAACTGCCCGACGGGGGCCACCAGCAGGTAATGCGCCAACACCATCAGCGAGGATGCGGTGCCGCACAGGCCGGCCAGGCGCATCGAGCCCATGCGTTTGAGCATCATCCCGGTACCGGCGTAGTAAAGTGCGTAGGTCACCGCACTGGCAAACACCCACAGCGAGCCCAGCACCACTTGCTGGCCTGCCCCGGCGACACTGATGTCATGGACAAAGGCGATGCCCAGCCCCAGGTAGCACAGGCCCATGGCCGACAGCGTGCGCAGGCTTGGCCGTTCACGCAGGGCGATGGCCTGGAACACCAGCACCAGCGTCGGGTAGGTGAACAGAATCAGCCGTTCCAGCCCGGCGCTGATGTACTGCAAGCCATAGAAATCGAACAGGCTGGCCAGGTAATACCCCAGCAGCCCAAGCAAAGCCACACGCAAACCGTCGCCCAGGTTCAGAGGGGCGCTGCCTTGGCTACGGCTAGCCCATACCAGCCAGGCGAACAGCGGCAGCGCCAACCCCATGCGCATGGCCAAAAGGCTGATGGCGTCCACCGGCCCGGCAGCGTAGGCGAGCTTGACGAAAATGGCCTTGAAGCTGAAGCCAAGGGCGGCCAGCACGGCGTACAAGGCGCCGCTCTGCAACTGGCGTTGGATCAGGCTGCGTAGTGCATTCATGGAGTACCTGCGGCAGAAAAGGGCATGGCTTATTCTGAACAGAAGGCTGTCGCGCTAGAATCGCTTTTTAGTGAACAGGGTCTTCTGTTTTGGAGAAGGGCATGCAATTCGACCTGACCGACCTGCGCCTGCTGCTGGCCATTGCCGCCACAGGTAGCCTGAGCAAGGCCGCTGCGACCTTCCCGGTGGCTGTATCGGCTGCCAGTACTCGCCTGAGACTGCTCGAAGAGCGCTGTGGCCTGGTGTTGTTCTTTCGCAAGGCCGATGGCATGCAACTGACACCTTCCGGACGCCTGGTGCTGGAGGGTGCGCGCAATGTGCTCGGCGAAGCGCAAAAACTGCAAGAGACCTTGCAGCAAATGGCTGGCGAGCAGCGCATCACGTTGCGCCTGGCGGCGTCGACGGTGGCCAACAGCACATTGTTGCCGGCGATACTTGGGCCGTTTCTGGCGGACTACCCGGAAGTCGACCTGCAACTGATGGAACACAAGAGCGTGGACGTGCTGCGGGTGGTATTGGCCAACGAATGCGAGATTGGTGTGTACGACGGCATTCTGCCCAGCGGGGGTGTGGTATCGCTGCCGTTTCGCACCGAGCGGCTGGTGATGCTGGTGCCCGCGGACCATCACCTGGCCGGGCGCGAGCAGCTGCGTCTGGTCGATGCCCTGGGCTATGCGTTCATTTGCCTGCCGGCCGGGCGGCCGATGCAGCGCTTTGTCGAGGAACTGGCGATGAACCTGGCCATGCCGCTGAAGGTGCGTGTACGCGCCCCCAGCTTTGAGGCCATCGCGCAACTGGTTGCACAGCGTGCGGGCGTGGCCATGCTGCCTGAAACCGCCGCCGTGCGCGCCGAGCAGGAGCTGCCGGTGCGCCGCGTCGCCCTGGCGGAAAGCTGGGCCACCCTTGAACTGCGCCTGTGTTTCCGTGACTGGGAGCGCCTGAGCTCACACGGGCGGCAGCTGGTGAGCTTCCTGTCGGGGCGGCAGTTGGCTGCCCCAGCTTCGGGTGAGCCCTATGAAGGGTGACTGATCGTCAGGTCAGCTACCCAGCAAGCGATGATATCAATATGATATCTATTCTCCCTGGGGAGCCTTGAAGGTGAGCCATGTTTTACAGGCTCCTGACCAAGGTCTCTCTGAAAAGTCATCACAAGCGCATACAATTGCGCCTTTTCCTCGTTAACCAGATAGGCCAAAGCGTATATGGCGCTAGATCCACCCACGATGCTGACCATTTCGGTCGCCCTGGCAGCCGCGGCTGCCCTGTACCTGGCGATTGAATGGCGCAGTGTCCGCGAGTCCTCGTTGCTGTTCTGGAGCGCAGGTTTCGCCACCATTACTGTTGGTTGCATCCTGGCGTTGTTGCGCGGGATCGGTTTTCTGTTTATCGGCATCTGGTTCGCCAATGGCTTGCTGGTGGTGGCGCACGCGTTCTTCCTGATGGGTGTGCTGCGCTTTACCCAAGAGCGCTTGTCGCGTGCCTGGCTGATGATCGTGGTGGTCTGGTTCGCCTTGCTGCTGTTGCCCGCTGGGCCGCAGTGGTCGAAGGTGATGCTGATGGCCAACTCGTTGCTGGTGGCTGCGCTGACGCTGAAGGCCAGCTTCCTGCTGCGGCCCCACGGCAAGTCGCTAAGTGTTGGCGCGGTGCAGTTGCGCTATGTGTTGCTGATCCATGGCCTGTTCTATGTGCTCAAGGCAATCATCGCAATTACCCCGGGTACGGTGATCGACCTGGCCACTTTTGGCGGGCTGATCATTCAGATTTCCCTGGTCGAGGGGGCGATGGCGATCATGCTGATTGCCTTGTCGATGACGGGCACCGTGCGTTATCGGCGCGAGGAGCGGATTGCCCGGCTGGCCGCGCGTGATCCGTTGACCGCGCTGTACAACCGGCGTGCCCTGGAGGTCAGGGCCGGGCATTTCTTCAAGGAAGTAAACCCGGCGCAGCCTGGGGCCTTGCTGCTGATCGACATCGACAACTTCAAACTGGTCAATGACCTGCACGGGCATATCGCGGGTGACCGCTTGTTGATTGCGTTGAGCGAGATCATTCGCGCGGTGCTGCCCGAGCGCTCGCTGGCGGCGCGGTTAGGCGGCGATGAATTCGTCATCTTGCTGTGCGGGGCCAGCAACGAGCGGGTCATGGAGTTGGGCGAGTTGCTGCGTGAGCAGTTCCAGCAATATGCCAGCAAGACCGTGCCTACGCCGCAGGCGGTCACCTTGAGCATCGGTGCCAACCTGTTCGACCAGCCACCCGCAAGCCTGGCGGCGTTGATCGAGCAGGGGGATGTGGCGTTGTACCAGTCCAAGCGCAGCGGGCGGGACAGTATCCGGTTTGTCGAGCGCCCGATGGCTGATATCAGCCAGTAAGCCATCGGGGCCGCGAAGCGGCCCTGATGGCTTGAAGGCAGGGGGTCAGGTCGCCACCTGGTAGCACGGCACATACGCAGCGCCGCCGGGCAGTTTCATGCGGTGCTGGTCGACGAAGGCCTGCAACAGCCGGCCCAGCGGGTCCAGCACGGCGCTGTCACCGTGGATCTGATACGGCCCGTGTTCTTCGATCAGGCGGATGCCCTTGTCCTTCACGTTGCCCGCAACAATGCCGGAGAACGCCCGGCGCAGGTTGGCCGCCAACTCGTGCGGGGGCAGGTCACGGCGCAGGTCCAGCTCGGCCATGGCCTGGTGGGTCGGGTCGAACGGGCGCTGGAAGCTCTCCTCGATCTTCAGCAGCCAGTTGAAGTGGAAGGCGTCGTTGCGCTCACGGCGGAACTGCTTGACCTCCTTGAGCCCTTCGACCATGTGCCGGGCAACTTCTGCCGGGTCGTCGATGATGATTTCGTACAAGCGGTGCGCCGCCTCGCCCAGGGTGGCGCCAACGAAGGCATGCAACTGTTGCAGGTAAGGCTCGGCGCTGCGCGGGCCGGTGAGCACCACCGGGAATGGCAGGTCGTGGTTGTCCGGGTGCATGAGGATGCCCAGCAGGTACAGGAACTCCTCGGCTGTGCCGGCACCGCCCGGGAAGATGATGATGCCGTGGCCGACACGCACGAAGGCCTCCAGGCGCTTCTCGATGTCTGGCAGGATCACCAGTTCGTTGACGATAGGGTTGGGGGCTTCGGCGGCGATGATGCCTGGCTCGGTCAGGCCCAGGTAACGGCTGCCATGCATGCGTTGCTTGGCGTGGGCAATGGTGGCGCCCTTCATCGGGCCTTTCATCACGCCTGGGCCGCAGCCGGTGCATACATCCAGCTTGCGCAGGCCAAGCTCGTGGCCGACCTTCTTGGTGTACTGGTATTCCTCGCTGCTGATCGAGTGACCGCCCCAGCACACCACCATTTTCGGCTCCACGCCCGGGCGCAGGGTGCGGGCATTGCGCAGCAGGTGGAAGACGTAGTCGGTGATGCCCTGGGAGCTTTCCAGGTCGATACGCTGGCTGGCCAGTTCGCTCTCGGTGTAGACGATGTCACGCAGGGCGCTGAACAGCATTTCACGGGTGCTGGCGATCATCTCGCCATCGACGAAGGCGTCTGCCGGGGCATTCAACAGCTCCAGGCGAACACCGCGGTCCTGTTGGTGGATTTTTACCTCGAAGTCCTTGTAGGCCTCAAGGATGGTCTTGGCATTGTCGACATGGGCGCCGGTGTTGAGGATAGCCAGGGCGCACTGGCGGAACAGGGTGTAAAGGCTACCGGTACCGACTTCACTCAGTTGCTGCACTTCACGTTGTGACAGCGTTTCCAGGCTGCCTTTGGGGCTGACGGATGCATTGATGACATTGCGTTGAGGCATCTAAGTCTTTCCTGTGCGGGTAAAACATCCTTCTTTGACAACACCATACCGAGAAATGTGGGCGGCAACGAGGGGGTGGGTGAAAATCCTTGAGACCGGGTTGGCTTCTTCGCGGGCTTGCCCGCTCCCACAGGTACTGCGCAAGCCCTGAGAGCAGCGCAGACCCTGTGGGAGCGGGCAAGCCCGCGAAGCAGGCGACTCGCTCTCAAGTCAACCCAACAGTTTCTGCACACCCAGGGTAATCGCCAGCCCTCCACCAACCAGCCACAGGTTCAGAATCGCCCCGGTAGCCAGCGCCTTTGGCCCGGCCTGGCGAATCTGGCTGAAGCGCGTTTCCATCCCCAGCGCAGTCATGGCCATGGTCAGGGCAAAAGTGTCCAGGCTGTTGACCGCCTGGGTCACACTGCCAGGCAGCACCTGCAGCGAATTCACCAGCACCAGCGCAAGGAACCCGAAGGCAAACCAGGGCATCGCAATGCGCCCGTTGCCTTGCGCCAGGCCGGCTTTACGCGAACGGCTGATCCAAAGGCCTACCACCAACAATACCGGCACCAGCAGCATTACCCGGGTCATCTTGACGATGGTTGCAATATGGGTGGCTTCAGGGCTTACGTTACTGGCTGCGCCAACCACCTGCGCCACTTCGTGAAGGGTACCGCCGAGGAAAAGCCCGGCGCCCAGGGTGTCCAGGTGCAACCAGCCAGCGTTGATCGCCAGCGGGTACAGGAGCATCGACAAGGTGCCGAACAGCACCACGCTGCCGACTGCCATCGCGCTTTTATGCGGGGCACTGCGCAGCGCCGATTCGAAGGCCAGCACCGCAGCGGCGCCACAGATGGCGCTGCCTGCGGCGGTCAGCAGGGCGGTGTCGCGGTCCAGCTTGAACAGCTTCATGCCGCACCACAGGCCGATCAGCAAGGTGCTGGACACCACCAGTAGCGACACGATCAGCCCCGACCAGCCGACTTCGGCAATTTCCTGCAGGCTGACGCGCAGGCCAAAGAAGGCCACGGCAATGCGCAGCAAGCCGCGGGCCGAGAAGTTGATGCCGGCAGCCCAGCTGGCCGGTACGCCATCACGCAGTGCGTTGCCATACAGCGCCCCGGCGACGATGCCGACGATCAGCGGGCTGATGCCGAGGTTGGCGATGGCGGGCATGGCCGCCAGTTGCGTGACTGCCAGGGCGAATAGCGCGACGAACAGGATGCCATTCAGCCGCCCTTTGGTGGAAAGGGTAGGGGCAAAAGCAGGGTTGGACGGAACCGTGGCCATGTGAGTCCTCCGGAAAAGTGTTTCGACAGGGCCTACGTTAATCTGGTTATAAGCTTATAAAAAATCGTAATTTAGAATGGCAAATATCCGAATGGCTGATATTTTTAAAACATGACCCCAGAACAGCTGATAACGTTTGCAACGGTTGCCGAGCACGGCAACATCAGCCATGCGGCCCAGGCCCTGCATCTGTCGCAGCCCGCAGTGTCCGGCCAGCTCAAGCTGTTGCAGGAGGCCTTTGGCGAGCCTCTTTATCAACGTGCCGGCCGTGGCGTGCGGCTGACGGCGGCTGGCGAGCAGTTGCTGGCCCATGCCGAGCGCCTGCGCGAAACCTTTCGCCAGGCCCAGGCACTGCGTGAGGCCATGCGTGGGCTGGAGCGCGGCACCTTGCGCATCGGTGCCAGCACCACGCCGGCCAGCTACCTGCTGCCTTACCTGATTGCCGATTTTCACGGGCGCTATCCGGATGTGCTGGTAAGCACTTCACATGGCAACACGGCGGAGATCGTCGCCGCACTGGACAGTGTCGATATCGCCCTGATCGAAGGCCCGCCTGGGCAGGAGCTGGCGTTGGGTACGCAAGTGACGGCTTGGCATGAGGACGAGATCGTCGCGATTGTGCCCAGTAGTCACCCACTGGCGGGCAGTGACCAGCAGACCTTGGCGTCGCTGGGCGCCTACCCGCTGGTCCTGCGCGAGAGCGGTTCGGGCGTGCGGCAGATCGTCGAGCGGGCGTTTGCCCGGGATGGCGTGGCGATGCGCGTGGCGCTGGAGATTGCCGGGGTGGAGGGCGTGAAGGAGGCCGTGCGTGCCGGGATGGGGGTTGGCTTTGTGTCGGCGATGTCCATCCGCCATGAAGATGGGGCACTGCACCGGTTGCAGGTGGCGCCTGAGCCTATGGTCAGGCGTTTTTCCATACTGATGCCACATGCGGCCACGCCGTCGCGGGCGGCGGCGCGGTTTTTTGAGTTGTGCACTGGTATGCAAGAGGTGGGTTGACTGTTCGGGCCTCTTCGCGGGCACGCCCGCTCCCACAGGTACAGCGCTGCTTTCAGGGGGTACGCCATCCCTGTGGGAGCGGGCGTGCCCGCGAAGAGGCCCGCACAGACGCCATCAACTTAACTGGAATACATGCTTCATATAGGCCACAAAATTCTCATCCCGGCATTGCGTCTTGCCCGGGCTGTCGGAAATCTTGGCCACGGGCGCCCCGTTGCAACCTGTCATCTTGATCACGATGTTCATCGGCTCCACCCCCGGGATATCGCAGGTCAGCCGGGTGCCAATGCCAAAACTCACATTGATCCGTTCATGCAACGCCCGGTACAGGCCCAGCGCTTTAGTGAAATCCAGCCCGTCGGAAAAGATCAGCGTCTTGCTCCTGGGGTCGATCCCCAGTCGCTCATAGTGGGCAATGGCCTTTTCCGCCCAAGCCAGCGGGTCACCCGAGTCGTGCCGCAGGCCGTCGAACAGTTTGGCAAAGTACAAGTCGAAGTCACCCAGGAACGCGTCCATGGTGATGCAGTCGGTCAAGGCGATGCCCAGCAGCCCGCGGTACTCGCGCACCCAGCATTCCAGCGCAGCGGCCTGGCTGTCGACCAGGCGCGGGCCAAGCTGCTGGTGGGCCATGAACCATTCATGGGCCATGGTGCCCAGCGGCTTGAGTTCGAACTCACGGGCCAGGTGCACATTGCTGGTACCCACGAAACGCCCCGGGAAGTCGTGCTTGAGGATGTGCACCACTTCTTCCTGCACCCGGTAAGAGAAGCGTCGCCGGGTGCCAAAATCTGCCAGCTGGAAGCCGGCCAGCTCCGCAGCGCTGGCCTCGGCCTTGAGCCAGTCCAGTTTCTGGTACAGGCGTTCGCCCACTTGCTCGATGGCCACGTCGCGGTGGCGATACCGATTGCGTACCTCGCTGATGATTGCCAGCAACGGGATTTCATAAAGGATTACATGCAACCACGGCCCGCGCACGCGGATCGCCAGTTGCCCTGCGCCGTCAAGGCCGACATGGACATAGCGCAGGTTGAAGCGGAACAGGCTGAGAAAACGGATGAAGTCTGGCTTGAGGAAGGGGATTTTTTCCAGATAGGCCAGCTGGTCGTGGGTAACCGTCACCTCCGCCAGTTGCTCCACCTGGTAGCGGATCTCGGCCAGGTAGGGGGAAAGGTCTTCACCATTGCGGCAGCGGAACTCCCACTCCACTTCGGCATTGGGGTAGTTGTGCAGCACCGCCTGCATCATGGTGATCTTGTAGAAGTCGGTGTCCAGCAGGTTCTGGATGATGCGCGGGCCGAAAACACTGTCGCTCATGGGCGGGCGTCCTTGATCTGGGCAAGCTGATAGTCGAGCGCGGCCTCGTCGCCGCACAGGATCACGCCTTCGGCAGCCAGGGCGCCGCAGGCCTCGATGGCACCTGCCTGGGTGAGGGCGCGGCAGGCTGGCAGGTAGAGCAGTACCTTGAAGCCGGCCTGGCGCAGCTGGCGGGCGGTGGTCTTGACGCAGTAATCCAGGGCCAGCCCGCCGACGATAACCGTATCAACCTGTTGCACCTTGAGGTACTCGATTACCCCGGTGGAACGGCGTTCGGCCAGGTCGTGGTAGCAGGCGCCGTAAGGGTGCAGGTCGGGTTCCACACCTTTCCACACGAAATAGTCGTAATCGATGGGGGCGGGCAGGCCGGCCAATAGCTCGAAACCCGGCGTGCCTGGCACGCAGTGGCTGACCCAGGTCAGGTCTGCGTTATCCAGTTGCAGGGGTTGCAGCATGTGCGCGGGGTCGGCGACCACCCAGGCGGCGTTGGCCGGGTGTGCGTCCTTGCTGCCCAGGCGCAGGTCGGCGCGTAGCGCCATGGCATTCAGATCAGCCGCGATTTCGTCGCCTTCGGGGACGGGCAGTTCCTGCGGGGCGTTGGCCGTGAAGCCGTTTTGCGCGTCGACATCGAAACTGGCGATCTTCATGGTGGTTCTCCTTGCTGGAATGCTTATATAATTCACCTGGTGTACTAAGTGTGTCAAGTTACAGCTTTCGAGAGGTTCAGGATTGCCTTACTTAGATGCTCTGGTGGATTATTGTGTTACTGAACAAGGAGCTGCATGGTGAGTACAGCCGAAGTCCTGGCCAGTGTCGACATCGTCGCCCTGCGCATGGCCCCTGATGCCCAGCATCTGCAAGTGTTGTTGCACCGTCGTGAGCGCGAGCCGCATGCCGGTCAATGGGCGTTGCCCGGCGTAATCGTCAACGGGCGAACCCCGGACACCAGCCTGGAAGACGCCGCCAGCAGGGCCCTGCGCGAGAAGGCCCGGGTTGTGCCGTGCTACATGGAGCAGGTAGGTACCGAAGGCAATGCATTCCGCGACCCGCGTGGTTGGTCGTTGAGCACCTTTTACCTGGCGTTGCTTGACCCGGCGCAAGCTGTGGAGGGCGAGCACCTGGCGTTTTTCGACCTGGACAGCGTGGTGGGGCGCAAAGTGCTGTTGCCGTTCGACCACAACCTGTTGGTGGAGCGCGCGCGTGAGCGGCTGGCAGCCAAGACGGTGTACAGCAGCCTGCCGCTGTACCTGCTGGCGCAGAGGTTCACGGTGCTTGATGCGTTGGGGGCGGTGCAGGCGTGCCTGGGGCAGCCAGTGAACAGCACCTCGCTGCGCAAGCGGCTGGAACGCTTGCGTGAGCTGGGGTGGGTAAGGGACACCGGGGAAAAGAACCAGCCCAGGTTAGGCAGGCCGCAGCAGTTGTATCAGTACACGCCGCAGGGTGAGCGGGCGTACATGTTTGACCGCAGCGTGTTGCCGGAAGGATAGGGGGGCGCCTTCAGGCATTCAGCGGTTGTGAGATCAAGCGCCGCCTGCGCGGCGCTCGATCACAATGCAGACGCCAAACCCAATGGATACATCAATGCGCGCAGCGGCTGGTATCGCCTTGCTCCGCCGGTGCCTTGCGCGCCGCAGCCAGAATGGTCGCCAGCACAATCAAGGCAGCCCCCGCCGCCATGCGCAGGCTCGGCTGGTCACCAAACAACCACCACGCACCGATGATTGCGTACACCGGCTCCAGCGCGATGATCATGCCGGCTGTGCGGGCCTCCAGGCCTTCCAGGCTCTTGACGAACAGGAACTGCGACAGCCCGGTGCAGAACACCCCCAGCAGCGCCAGGTTGACCCAGTCACTGCCTGCCAGGCTGGTGCTGCCCAGGTGGGTGAAGGCGAATGGCGCCACCAGCGCGGCCACCACCACGTTCTGCCAGAAGGCTACCTGCATGGCGTTCATGCTCGAACCGTTGCGGCGGTTGGCCACGGTCAGCAAGGCGAACGCTAGGCCCGAGCCCAGGCCCCACAGCAGCCCGATGGTGCCTTTGTCGAGCAGGTCAAAAGTGGGTACTACCAATACCAGGCCGGCCGTGACCATCAGCAACAGCAACCCTTGCACCGCACCGATTCGCTGGCCGAACACGCCGCGCTCGATCATGGCGATGAACGCCGGGAAGCTGGCAAAGCCCAAGGTGGCCACGGCCACGCCGCCCACTTTCACCGCAATGAAAAAGGTGACCCAGTGGGTTGCCAGCAAAGCGCCGGTCAGGCCCAGCACCGGCAGGTTGCGCACAGTGAGTGCATCGAGCAGGCGTGTACCCTTTAGCCCGGCGACAAAGCCTAGTGCAATAAACGCGAAGGTGGCACGGCCGAAGGTGATGATGCTGGCGTCGGCCTCGATCAGGTGACCGAGGATACCGGTCAGGCCGAACAGTACAGCCGCAATATGAGCAACGCACAGGGCGTTACGGTGGCCGGTGGCAGCACCGGCTACGGGGATTGAAGTCGCGATCATGGCAGTCAAGTCTTCACAATGTGGCGCGCGCATACACTCCCGGTTGCGCGACGCGGGTCTTTAATACTGGGAGTTTTATCGTTATGAGCCCGGACGAACTGCCCGGTGCAAAAAGGCGCCACAGCGTTGGAATTGTGAAGCGAGGCTGTTTTACTCGCGGTTACCACGTCTACCAGCCCACGGCGCGGGGCTGGTTGATGTGTGTATTATCTTTGTATACAGGCTTGTCAGGCGATCGCGGGCGACGTGTGCTTGTCTGATCGCGACATCGGCTGTTGCCTTGCAGCGCCGCGTCATTCGTCGCCGTAGTTCATGATCGACAACAGGCGGATGGGTACCTGTACCAGTTGCTCAGGGCCGTGCGGCGTCTCGCCGTCGAAGGTCAGGCTGTCGCCGGCCTGCATGTGATAGAGCTGGTTGCCATGGCGGTATACCAGCTCACCTTCCAGCAAGTGGAGGAACTCGGTGCCGGGGTGGGCGAAGGTCGGGAACTCTTCGCTGGCGTCGTCCATGCTCACCATGTACGCCTCGAAGTTCTTTTTCGGCCCCCTGGCGTGATTGAGCAAGTGGTAGGTGTGGCCCTTCTCGGTGCCGCGGCGCACCACTTCCAGCCCTTCGCCGGCTTTCACCAGCAAGGCATTGCCGTCGGGCTGGTCATACTGGCTGAACAGCTTGGCCATTGGCATGCCCAGTACGTCGCACAGGCGGCTGAGGGTGTCGAGGCTGGTGGACACCTGGGCGTTCTCGATCTTGCTCAGCATGCCCTGGCTGATACCGGCGATGCGGGCCACATCGGCGAGCTTGAGGGACTGGGCCTGGCGCTGGCGCTTGATCTGCAGGCCCAGATACTGCTCCAGGCGAAGGCGCGGTTCGGTTTCGGTCGACATCGAATGTCCTGCACGGTTTCAGTTCAAGAATAAATATTGCGCACTGGGAAAGTGCGAAATGCAGCTGCGTTGGCCGCTTCTTTCCTCGGGTGAAAACAAGTTTCCCATAAATAGCGCATAAAAACCTGGCTGGGTTTTGTGCTGCCTGTGCCGGCCTCTTCGCGGGCACGCCCGCTCCCACAAGGCTTAGCGGCGAACACTGTGGGAGCGGGCTTGCCCGCGAAGAGGCCGGCACAGGCAACGCAAGGCAGCACCCTGAACAAAGTTGGCAAGCACATTGCATTCCTGTGAGGAAACTAAGTTTCTCATGCGGAATCATTGCCCCTTACCCAGGAGTGTTCAACCCATGTTGCCAGCAGAAACCCAGCGCACCCTCGACCAGCACGGCATCAAGTACGTGCTGGCGCAGTTCGTCGATATCCATGGCTCGGCGAAGACCAAATCGGTGCCGGTCTCGGGCCTGAAGATGGTGGCCGAGGAAGGCGCCGGCTTTGCCGGGTTCGCCATCTGTGGCATGGGCATGGAACCGCACGGCCCGGACTTCATGGCCCGCGGCGACCTTTCTACCCTGATTCCGGTGCCTTGGCAGCCAGGTTATGGCCGGGTGGTGTGCGTGGGCCACGTGAATGGCCAGCCTTGGCCTTACGACACCCGCCATGTGTTGCAGCAGCAGGTACAGCGCCTGGCCGACAAGGGCTGGACCCTGAACACCGGTCTTGAGCCGGAGTTCAGCCTGTTCCGCCGCGACGAAGGCGGCAAGCTGCAACTGGTGGATGCCTCCGACAACCTCGACAAGCCCTGTTATGACTATAAGGGGCTGTCTCGTTCGCGCCTGTTCCTTGAAAAGCTGACTGAAGCGCTGCAGCCGGTGGGCTTCGACATCTACCAGATCGACCACGAAGACGCCAACGGCCAGTTCGAGATCAACTACACCTACAGCGACGCCATGGAATCGGCCGACCGCTTCACCTTCTTCCGCATGGCCGCCGGCGAAATCGCCAACGACCTGGGCATGATCTGCTCGTTCATGCCCAAGCCCGACCCCAAGCGCGCTGGCAATGGCATGCACTTTCACCTGTCGCTGGCCAGCAGCACCAACAAGAACCTGTTCCACGACCCGTCCGACAGCAGCGGCATGGGCCTGTCGAAACTGGCCTATCACTTTGCCGCAGGGTTGATGGCCCACGGCGCGGCGTTGTGTGCCTTTGCGGCACCCACGGTCAACTCCTACAAGCGCCTGGTGGTGGGCCGTTCATTGTCGGGGTCGACGTGGGCCCCGGCGTTCGTCGCCTGGGGGGCCAACAACCGTTCGGCGATGGTGCGTATTCCTTACGGTCGCCTGGAGTTCCGCCTGCCGGACGCTGGCTGCAACCCGTATCTGGTCACCGCCGCGATCATCGCCGCTGGCCTCGATGGCATCGACCGCCAGCTGGAACCGGGCGAGATGTGCAATGAAAACCTCTACAACCTGAGCCTTGAAGAAATTGCCGCACGCGGCATCAAGACCCTGCCGCAATCGCTGAAAGAGGCCGCCGACGCGCTCGAAGCCGACCCGTTGTTCCGCGAGGTGCTGGGCGCCGAGATCGTCGAGGAGTTCATCAAGCTCAAGCGCATGGAGTGGGTGGAGTACTGCCGCCACGTCTCCGACTGGGAAATCCAGCGTTACACCGAGTTCTTCTGACCGCCCCCCAATCCCTTGGGCGGGCAACACGAAAGCGCTCGCCCACTGCCTAGTAAGGAGCATCACCATGTGTGGAATCGTAGGTCTGTACCTGAAAAAGCCCGAGCTGGAAGCCCAGCTTGGCAAGCTCTTCGAACCCATGCTGCAAGCCATGACCGACCGTGGCCCGGACAGCGCCGGCTTTGCCATCTATGGCGACGAAGTGGCCGATGGCTGGGTCAAGCTGACTTTGCAAGCCACGGATATCAACTACCCCTGGACCACCCTGATGGGCCAGTTGGAAGGGCGCCTGGGCTGCTCGCTGGACTGGTTCCAGAATGCCAGCGCCGCCGTGCTCAAGGTGCACACGGATGAAGCCTCTGCCCGTGCGGCGTTGGCTGAGCTGGCCCCCGGTGTGCGCATCATGAGCGCCGGGCAGAGCATCGAAATCCTCAAGGGCATGGGCCTGCCAGCAGAAATTTCCAGCCGCTTCGGCCTGGCCGGCATGAAGGGCAGCCACATCATTGGCCACACCCGCATGGCCACCGAAAGCGCCGTGACCATGGAAGGCAGCCACCCGTTTTCCACCGGCGCCGACCTGTGCCTGGTGCACAACGGCTCGCTGTCCAACCATTTCCGCCTGCGCCAGGAACTCAAGCGCGAAGGCATCAGCTTCGAGACCGACAACGACACCGAAGTAGCCGCTGGTTACCTGACCTGGCGCCTGCAGCAGGGCGACAGCCTGGCCCAGGCCCTGGATGGCGCGCTGGAGGACCTGGATGGCTTCTTCACCTTTGCCATCGGCACCCGCAACGGCTTTGCCGTGATCCGCGACCCGATTGCCTGCAAACCGGCGGTGCTGGCCGAGACCGAAGACTACGTAGCCATGGCTTCGGAGTACCAGGCCCTGGCCAGCCTGCCAGGCATCGAGCACGCCAGGGTCTGGGAGCCGGCACCCGCCACCCTGTATGTCTGGGAGCGCGAAAGCGCCTGACCTGCCACCGAACATCTGGAGAACCTTATGAAGACGATCGACCTTTCCAGCACTTCGGTGCGCGTGCTCAACCAGGCCCTTCACGGCGAGGTGCAGGACCATGAATGGCGGGTGACCCACCCCGATGGCAAGCACAACCTGGCCGTGGGCATCAACGCCGCCGTGGCGGTGGATATCGAAGGCCACGCCGGCTACTACTGCGCCGGCATGAACCAGCAGGCCAGCGTGACCGTGCACGGCAACGTCGGGGTGGGGGTGGCCGAGAACATGATGTCTGGCTCGGTGCGGGTCAAGGGCAGTGCCTCCCAGGCCGCAGGTGCCACGGCCCATGGCGGGCTGCTGGTGATCGAAGGTGACGCCGGTGCCCGTTGCGGCATTTCCATGAAGGGTGTGGACATTGTGGTGGGCGGCAGCATCGGCCACATGAGCTGCTTCATGGGCCAGGCCGGGCGCCTGGTGGTGTGTGGTGATGCCGGTGACGCGCTGGGCGATTCGCTGTACGAGGTGCGTATCTACGTCAAGGGCTCGGTGCAGTCGCTGGGCTCGGACTGCATCGAAAAAGAGATGCGCGCCGAGCACCTGCAAGAGTTGCAGGAGCTGCTGGGCAAGGCTGGCCTGGACCACAAGGCCGCCGATTTCAAACGCTACGGCTCGGCCCGCCAGCTGTACAACTTCAAAGTCGACAACGCCAGCGCGTACTGATCCAGGAGCATTCCCATGAGCGAACAATTCCCCCCGGTACTGCGTGAATCGGCCACCTTCGATCGCCTGACCATCCAGGAAATCCAGCGTGCCGCTGAAACCGGCATCTACGACATTCGCGGTGGCGGCACCAAGCGCCGCGTGCCGCACTTCGACGACCTGTTGCTGCTGGGTGCCAGCGTGTCGCGTTACCCGCTGGAAGGCTACCGCGAAAAGTGCGGCACCGACGTGGTGCTGGGCAACCGCTTTGCGAAAAAGCCGATTCACCTGAAAATTCCGGTGACCATCGCCGGCATGAGCTTCGGCGCGCTGTCGGCCAACGCCAAGGAGGCGCTGGGCCGTGGCGCGACCATCGCCGGCACCAGCACCACCACGGGCGACGGCGGCATGACCCCGGAAGAGCGTGGTCAGTCGCAGCATCTGGTGTACCAGTACCTGCCATCGCGTTATGGCATGAACCCCGATGACCTGCGCAAGGCCGATGCCATCGAGATTGTCCTTGGCCAGGGCGCCAAACCAGGTGGCGGCGGCATGCTGCTGGGCATGAAAGTGACCGAGCGCGTTGCAGGCATGCGCACCTTGCCTATCGGTGTGGACCAGCGCAGTGCTTGCCGCCACCCGGACTGGACCGGCCCGGACGACCTGGCGATCAAGATTGCCGAGATCCGCGAGATCACCGACTGGGAAAAACCCATCTACGTGAAGATCGGTGCCAGCCGCCCGTACTACGACGTCAAGCTGGCGGTGAAGGCCGGTGCCGATGTAATCGTGCTCGACGGCATGCAGGGTGGTACTGCGGCAACCCAGGAAGTGTTCATCGAGCACGTCGGCATCCCGATTCTGCCGGCCATTCCCCAGGCGGTGCAGGCGCTGCAGGAAATGGGCATGCACCGCAAGGTACAGCTGATTGTCTCGGGCGGTATCCGCAACGGTGCCGACGTGGCCAAGGCCATGGCCCTGGGGGCGGATGCGGTGGCCATCGGTACGGCGGCGCTGATCGCCCTGGGCGACAACCACCCGCGTCTGGACAGCGAGTTGAAAAAGATTGGCTCGGCTGCCGGCTTCTACGACGACTGGCAGAACGGCCGCGATCCGGCCGGCATTACTACCCAGGACCCGGAACTGGCCAAGCGCCTGAACCCGGAAGAGGCTGGCCGCCGGTTGGCCAATTACCTGCGCGTGCTGGTGCTGGAGGCGCAGACCATGGCGCGGGCGTGCGGCAAGTCGCACCTGCACAACCTTGACCCGGAGGACCTGGTGGCGTTGACCGTGGAAGCGGCGGCGATGGCGCGGGTACCGCTGGCCGGCACGGCCTGGGTGCCGGGGCAGGCGCAGTACTGAGCTGACCATTAAGGGGCCGCTTTGCGGCCCTTTCGCGACACAAGGCCGCTCCTACAAGGGACCGCGATCTCCTGTAGGAGCGGCCTTTTCGTGCGATTGCTCCAGCTCCGAAACACTGACACAGCCCCCCAATGCCAAAGACAACGCCGCCACCATCCACTTCATTTAA